>CAZCRC010000097.1:0-7545 GCA_964500995.1 uncultured Actinomycetes bacterium | reverse complement strand
CGTTGCAGCTTCACGCCGACGGGCTGATCTCGAGTTCACCAACAACCGACTTGATCTGTTCACTGGTGACCGCGCCCGAGCGCAGGATGACCGGGTGGTCGCCGGTGGCGTCGACCACGGTGCTGCGGTGAGTCGTGGCGCACGGGCCGGCGTCCAGATAGATGTCCACATCGCGATCGAACTGGTCGAACGCATCGTCACAGTCACGCGCCGGCGACAATCCGAGGCGGTTGACCGATGTGCTCGCCGTCGGCCCAATGGCACGGACCACGGCGATGGCCACCGGATGCAGTGGCATGCGAACGCCGATCGCCCGCGCGGTCAGGGGCCACGACAAACTCGGCTGCTGTCGCAGCAGCAGCGTCAACGGCCCCGGCCAGAACGCCTGCATGAGATCCCGAGCCCACGGCGTGATGGCGCCGGCGACTCCGTCGACAGTGCTGTGGTGGCCGACGAGCACCGTCAAGGGGGCGTCTTCTTGGCCCTTGATGTGCCGGATGCGGGTCACTCCCGTGAGGCTGAACGCGTCGGCCAGCAGCAGGTACATCGACTCGTCGGGAACGACCCCGACCCGACCCCGTCGGATCTTCGTCACGGCAGTGCTGATCTGCTCGTCCCGGGTGGCGGGGTCCAGGCAGTCGAACACACGTTGCACCCGTCCATCTAACACCGCCCGTAGACTGGGGCGCATGACGCAGCAGCCACCGTTCTGGGGACCCGACTTCGCCGCCCTGTCCGATGAGGACCCCGAGATCGCAGGAATCCTGCTGTCCGAGCTGGACCGGTTGCGCGGTGGCCTTCAGTTGATCGCCAGCGAGAACTTCACGTCCCCGGCGGTGCTGGCCGCGCTGGGCTCCACTTTGTCGAACAAGTACGCCGAGGGGTATCCGGGTCGGCGTTACTACGGCGGCTGCAGCGAGGTGGACAAAGCCGAGATCATCGGCATCGATCGCGCCAAAGCACTCTTCGGCGCCGAACACGCGAATCTGCAACCCCACTCCGGCGCGAGTGCCAACATCGCGGCCTACGGCGCTTTCGTGAAGCCGGGTGACACCGTCTTGGCCATGAGCCTGCCGCACGGCGGGCACCTGACTCACGGCTCGAAAGTCAACTTCTCAGGCAAGTGGTTCAACGTCGTGTCCTACGGCGTGCGCCAGGACACCGAACTCATCGACTATGACGAGGTGCTGGCGCTCGCCAAGGAGCACCGACCCAAACTGATCATCTGTGGCGCCACGGCGTACCCGCGCCTGATCGACTTCGCTGCATTCCGTGGGATCGCGGACGAAGTCGGCGCCAAACTCATGGTCGACGCTGCCCACTTCATCGGGCTCGTCGCCGGCAAGGCGATCCCGAGCCCGGTTCCGTACGCGGATGTCGTGTGCTTCACCACCCACAAGGTCCTGCGCGGTCCGCGCGGCGGCATGATCCTGTGCAAAGAGGAGCATGCCAAGGCGATCGACAAAGCTGTGTTCCCCATGATGCAGGGGGGGCCGCTGATGCACGCCGTGGCGGCCAAGGCCGTGGCGCTCAAGGAAGCCGCCTCACCGGAGTACCAGCGGTATGCCGCCGACGTGATTGCCAATGCGCAGGCGCTGGCCGCCGGCCTGGCGGAAGAAGGTATGCGCCCGGTCTCCGGAGGGACGGACACCCATTTGGCGCTCATCGACCTGCAGGGTTTGGGGATCACGGGCACCGAGGCCGAGGAGCGTTGTGACGCCGCGGGAATCACGCTCAACAAGAACGCCATCCCGTACGACCCGCAGCCTCCGGCCGTCGCCAGTGGGATCCGGGTGGGTACCCCCTGCGTCACGACCCAAGGCATGGGCGTCGGCGAGATGAAGACCGTGGCGTCGTTGATCGGCCGCGCCGTGCGTGCCGCCACTGCCACCGAGGCGGACGCCGTCCACGCCGAGGTCGGCGAATTGGTCGCCGCTCACCCCGCCTACCCGGCAGACTGACGGGCGGTGCGCGAGTCCCTCCTCTGCCTCTTCGTCGCCGCAGCCGCGACGTACCTGCTCACGCCCTTCGCCCGGCAGTTGGCGCTGCGCTGGGGTGCCCTCGCCGAGGTGCGCGACCGCGACGTTCATGTACTTCCGACGCCCCGGCTCGGCGGGTTGGCGATCATGTGCGGTCTGTTCGCGGCATTCCTCGTGGCCAGCCAGTTGCCCCTGATGAGTCAGGTCTTCGAGAGCGGGCCGGGCACGATCTGGGCGCTGGTGGTGGCCTCGGTGGTGCTGGTCGGAATCGGTGCGCTGGATGATCGGTACGGCCTGGATGCTCTGACGAAGTTCAGTGGTCAGGTCCTGGCGGGCGGCATCATCGCCTACGGCGGGATCTCGATCTCGTGGCTACCGATCGGCGGCGTGCTCGTGCTCGACCCGCTCACGAGCGTGTTGGTGACCGTGTTCATCGTCGTGTTCACCGTCAACGCGCTCAACTTCATCGACGGCCTGGACGGCCTCGCAGCCGGGATCGCGGCGATTGCCGCCGCCGGATTCTTCGCCTATTCATACCTGCTCAACGTGGTCAACGGCTTCGACCGCGCCACCCTGTCGACGTTGGCGTCCGTGGCCTGCGTCGGCGCCTGCTTGGGGTTCCTTCCCCACAACTTCTTCCGGGCCCGGGTCTTCATGGGTGACACCGGCTCGATGCTCCTGGGCTTGGTCCTGGCCACCAGCACAATCACCTTGGTCGGCCGGGTCGATCCGAACGCGACGGGCTCCGCGACGCTGGCGCCGGCGCTGCTGCCGCTGTTGATCCCCCTTGCCGTGCTGGCGTTGCCCGTGATCGATCTGGCGCTGGCGGTCATGCGACGGACCTGGGCGGGCCGCTCGCCGTTCGCTCCCGACAAGGAGCACCTGCACCACCGGATCATGGAGATGGGTCATTCCCACCGCGGTGCCGTTCTGCTGCTGTACGGGTGGGCGTTGGTCCTGGCGGGGACCGTCGTGGCGCTCGCCTTCCTGCCGGCAATCGTCGCGTTGGGAGTCGGAGCGGTGCTGGGGCTCTTGGTCTTTGCTCTCCTGCGCAGCCCGCCTGGACGACTCCTGTCCGAGGATCAGCCCCACGCCGAGGCCTCCTGAGTCGCGCCGCGCGGGTCGGGCATACCGAGAGCGCTGTTAGCCTCTACAGATGGATCAGTTCACCCGGACGATCGTGCGCGGAGCCGCACTCCCGACCGCAGCCATCGGCGTCGTGATCAGCGCGGTGGTGTGGGCCACGATGGGCTCCTCGGCCGGTATCGGCGCACTCCTGGGCACCGTGATCGTCGTGGTGTTCTTCATGATCGGTCAACTCGTCCTGGGGGGAGTGCTCAAGCACAACCCGCAGATGGGCCTGACCGTCGCGATGACGCTGTACATCTTCAAGATCGGCGTGCTGCTCGGGCTGCTGCTGTTGCTGCAGGACACGGCAGCGTTCAATACCAAGACCTTCGCGATGACGATCCTGGCCTGCACGTTGACGTGGACTGCCTGTGAAGTCGTCATTTTCGCTCGCACGAAGGTCCTCTATGTGGAGCCCGACAACGTGCCCCCCGCGGTCCAGGAAGCCTCGGATCAGCTGCGCTGACGCCTGCCGCCGCGGACCCGACCGCGCCACCCATTACGATCTTGAAGTCCGTTGTGTGGCGATCTTCGATGTTCGCCGCACCGGATTGCACCCCCAACCTGAGACTCTGACTGCGGACTGATACGGTTCCCGCGTGACCCCCACTCCCTCGTCGGCGGCAACGCAGGATGCTGCGCGCGTGACCGGCAATGAGGCGTGGGGGATCGTCAGTCGCCTTCTGGGGGGAATGCTGGTCTACGGTCTGGTCGGATGGCTCTTGGGCCGCTGGCTGGAGTACCCCGTCGCCGGTCTGGCCCTCGGGATCCTGGTGGGTATCGGCCTCGGTCTGTACCTGTCGGTGATCCGGGTCAACCAGTTGGGCACGACGGCACCACCGTTGGACATTTCCGGTACCCAGTCATGGTCCGCGCGAATGACCCGCGCCCGCATCGAACGCTCGAGTGAGGTCACCGATGGCTCTTAGCCTGTCCGCTGCCCTGCCATCGTCGGCTTGGGGCTGCAACTTTCCGGAGTGTACTTTCCCCGCTCCCGGTACCGAGATCTTCTTCTACGAGAATGTCTTCACGGTCGGTCCGTTCGGTATCAACAAGCCCATGATCCAGTTGTTCATCGGCGCCTTGGTGGTCATCGGGTTCTTCTGGTTCGCGTTTCGCAAGCCCAAGATCGTGCCGCGGGGAGCCCAGAACCTGGGCGAGGTCGGCTACGGGTTCATCAAGGATGGAATCGCGCGTGATGTGATCGGAAAGGGAGGCGATCGCTTCGTTCCCTATCTGTTCACGTTCTTCTTCTTCGTGTGGATCTTGAACTTCATGAGCATCCTGCCCGGATTCCTGTTCCCAGTGACCAGTGTCTTCGCCATCCCGGTGGCTTTCGCTTTGATCGTCTACTTCACCTGGGTTCCGTTGGGCATCATGACGCAGGGGCCGGGGGGATTCTTCAAGAACATCATGTTCCCGCCGGGTCTTCCCAAGCCGCTGTACCTGATCCTGGCGCCGATCGAGTTGATCTCGAATATCCTGGTTCGTCCATTCACGCACTGCGTACGTCTGTTCGCCAACATGTTCGCCGGGCACCTCCTGCTGGTCACGTTCACGGTGGCCGCCTGGTATCTGTTCAGCCCCACGATCATCGGACTGTTCGGGTCGGCAGTGTCCTTCGTCGTGGTGCTTGCACTCACCGCCTTCGAGATGCTGATCCAAGCGCTGCAGGCCTACATCTTCACCCTGCTGACCGCCGTCTACATCGCAGGAGCGTTGCACGCGGAACACTGATCCAACACTTGCCCACGTGCCCCGCCCGGGGTGCGAGGGTGCACCACAACTGAATCGATAGACTCCCGTAACTCCTGGACCGGCGGAACGACCGCCGGCCGACTGGAAGGAAAACCAATGACTCTGCTCGCGGAGGTCACCGGCTCTCTCGGCTCGATCGGCTACGGTCTCGCCGCCATCGGCCCCGGTGTCGGCATCGGCATCATCTTCGGCCAGGGCGTTCAGGCGATCGCTCGCCAGCCCGAGGCCTACGGCGTGATCCGTCAGAACATGCTTCTGGGCTTCGCGCTCGCCGAGGCGCTGGCTCTGATCGGCTTCGTCGTTCCGTTCGTCTACGGCGTCTGAGCTCCGAGGATCCGGCGATGATTCCACTCGCAACAGCACTGACCGCTGCAGGCGGTGAAGGTGAGAGCCCCAGCGTTCTCGCTGTGCCGCTCGATGAGTTCATCCTGGGTATCGTCGCGTTCTTCATCGTCTTCTTCGTCCTGTGGAAGTTCGTGCTCCCCAACATCGAGAAGACGCTCCATGAGCGGTCCGAGGCGATCGAGGGTGGCATCGAACGAGCTGCGGCCGCCGAGGCCGAAGCCAAGGCGATGATGGCCAAGTACAAGGAACAGATCGCTGGCGCGCACGAGGAAGCGGCGAACATCCGTGCCAAGGCCGAAGCAGACGGCAAGGCGATCGTCGACGAGGCTCGCAAGCAGGCGGATGCGGAACGTTCCGCGATCGCTCAGCGCGGCGAGGCCCAGCTGGCCGCGGAACGCACCCAGACAGTGGCCGCTCTGCGCCAGGACGTTGGGGGCCTCGCGGTCAGTCTGGCTGGTCGGATCGTCGGGGAGTCGCTCGAGGACGATCAGCGGGCCAACGCCGTTGTGGATCGCTTCATCGCAGATCTCGAGCAGTCAGCCGCGAAGGACCAAGCCTGATGATCGGGAGTTCGCGCGCGTCGCTGGCGGAGGTCAGGGAGACCGTCACCGCCGCCTTCGACAATCCGGAGCTGGAGCAAGCCGGTCGTGACCTGCTTCAGGTGGCGGATCTGATCGGCCGCGAGAAGCCGCTGCGCAACGCGCTGTCGGACGCGGGCCGCCCCGGCGCGGAGCGCGCGCAGATCCTGACCGGACTGGTCGGCTCGCAGGTCAACGCGTTGGCCGGTCAGATCGCGAGCGCGATCACATCCCAGCGGTGGTCCAGCGAGAGCGACTTGGTGGACGCGTTCGAGTGGGCCGGCGTCCAGTGCCTGTTCGGAGCAGCCGAGAAGTCCGGCGAGCTGGATAGGGTCGAGAACGAGCTCTTCCGGTTCGGTCGAATCACATCCGCGGATGCGGACTTGCAGATGGCATTGTCTTCCCCGGCACTGCCCGCCTCGGCCAAGACCGCGATCGTTTCGGACCTTCTCAGCGACAAGGCCGCACCCGTCACCGTCGAGGTGCTCAGTTTCATCACCGCCCATCTGCGTGGGCGTCGCCTGGATCAGGCAGTCGAGCAGATGACCGACCTTGCGGCGCAACGGCGGGGCAAGCTCGTCGCCGTCGTGCGCTGCGCCCGGCCCCTGACCGGTGATCAGGAACCGCGACTCACGGCTGCGCTGGAGCGCATCTACCGCCAACCGGTCGCCGTCAACATCGAAGTCGATCCCAGCCTTGTCGGCGGGATCACCGTACAGATCGGAGATGAAGTCATCGACGGCTCCATCTCCGGTCGTCTCGAATCCGCCCGTCGCCGGGTCACCGGCTAACCCCCAGCCAGCACAGAAAGCGAGTCATGATGACCGAGCTGACGATCCGTCCGGATGAGATCCGGGATGCCATTGAGCGCAATGTCGCCGCGTTCGAGACCGGCAATACCCGGGACGAGGTCGGCCGCGTCATGGAGACCGGCGACGGCATCGCTCGCGTCGAGGGGTTGCACTCGGCCATGACCAACGAACTCCTGGAGTTCCAGGGCGGCCTGCTCGGTATCGCGCTGAACCTGGACGTCCGTGAGATCGGTGCCGTCCTCTTGGGTGACGGCTCCAAGATCGAAGAGGGCCAAGAGGTCCGCCGCACGGGTGAGATCCTGTCCGTCCCGGTCGGCGACGGATTCCTGGGCCGGGTGGTGAACCCGCTCGGTGAGCCGATCGACGGCATGGGCGAGATCGTCGCCGATGAACGGCGTGCGCTGGAGGTGCAGGCACCCACCGTCGTGCAACGGCAACCGGTGAAGGAGCCCATGCTCACGGGCATCAAGGCCATCGACGCCATGACCGCCATCGGCCGTGGTCAGCGGCAGTTGATCATCGGCGACCGTCAGACCGGCAAGACGGCAGTGGCGATCGACACGATCATCAACCAGCGCGAGAACTGGGAGTCCGGCGATCCCAGCAAGCAGGTGCTGTGCATCTACGTGGCGATCGGCCAGAAGGGCTCGACCATCGCGGGTGTGAAGGGTGCTCTGGAGGAGTACGGCGCGATGGAGTACACGACCATTGTGGCTGCCCCTGCTTCGGACCCAGCCGGCTTCAAGTACCTCGCCCCCTACACCGGTTCGGCTATCGGTCAGCACTGGATGTACCAGGGCAAACACGTCCTCATCGTGTTCGACGACCTGTCGAAGCAGGCGGAGGCGTACCGCGCCGTGTCGCTGCTCCTGCGTCGCCCGCCCGGCCGTGAGGCCTACCCCGGTGACGTCTTCTACTTGCACTCCCGGTTGCTGGAACGCTGTG
>CAZCRC010000096.1:1652-7620 GCA_964500995.1 uncultured Actinomycetes bacterium | reverse complement strand
GCCCGACTGCGGAACGGCACTCCCAGGTACAGGCCCGCAGTGACGTCGAGGCTGTCCAGCCGTGCGACGCCACCGATCGCGGCGACGTCGAGTGCGACCTGGGCCCCGAGGGACTCGCCGAACTGGTACAGCCGGGGGCGCCGGGCGGGGGGGATCCGGCGGATGCGTTGGGCGATCGCGCCCAGCACCTCCGCCTGCAGTTCGGTCCCCTCGGTGGTCTTGTCCAGGGCCAGCGCGGACGGGACCATCGCGTACTGGGGGACCACCAACGCGCTGTTGCCGCGAGCGAGGTACTCGAGTGCTTCAGCCATGACGTAGTTGACGTATCCGACCCCGGTGGGTGACGCCACGACGATCACGGATCGCTCGAATCCGCCGAGTGCCTCGAGTTCGGCGACCGCGAGTTCGGCGCGTTCCTGAATCGTCCCGTCGCGGGGGATCACCGCCCGGACCGGATCGACCGCGGCCTCGCCCATCACGTTCGTGATCTGCTGACCGTGCAATGCCATGAGGACGAAGCGGCGCCCCTCTTTGCCGATGGCATCGAACTCGATGAGGCTGTTCGGGCCGCATGACACCGTCTCGGACGTCGGCGGGGATGGGTAGGCCGGCTCGACGACCTCGTTCGTGCGGAGCGTCCGCTGGCGCACCTTGTCCAACCCGACCAGTGCCAGCGCCGCAAGGCCCGCGCCGGTGACCATGTGTGACAGCCAGATACCGGTCTCGCCGAGTTCGTCCCCGGTGACCTTCTCCAGTCCGACGTTGATGGCGCGCGCGGTCGTCTGTTCACCGATGGCGAGCGCCGTGATCCCGGTGGCGGTGCCGACGGTGATCCCGGCGATCGTCGCGTAGGCGCGGACGCCCTTGACCGAGTCCACCGCCCGCCGATCCTCCGAGACCCAGCCGTACCGCTTGGCCCGCAGATTTCGGCGGAAGAGGGTGCCGCCGGCCATCGCGCAACCAGCGGCGACGTCAATGAGCAGCGTGGTCCCGACGCTGGGGGTCCGGCCGATGAGTCGATGCGCCACGACGTCGGAGGTCATGACGAGGCCACCGGCCAGACCGGTGGTGGCGAGCAGCTTCGATCCGGCCCAGGCCGATGCCAGCGCCATGCTGTCCCCCGACCGCGGCCGCAGGGCTCGCTCGGCCAGGAATCCACCGCCGCCGGTGACGGCCGCTCCGGCGAGGAGGGCCTTCCAGCCGGCCCGTCGTCCTGGGATACCGGCCACCGCGCTGGAAATGCCCGCCCAGGTGGTGGCGCCGATGGCGTAGTGCGAGGTGGCGTTGATCCCGACCACGATTGCTTGCTGTGCCGGGGTGCGCGGCAGTAGCCCGCGGGCGAAGGACGGTGCCACCGACCACGCCGCCTGCATGAACCCCACCCGCACCGCAGGGTCGGTGGTGAACTGCGACACCACCTGGGGGATCAGGCGGGAGATCCGGGCGAGGGACGGCATGGGGCTCATCATGCCGCGCAGCAGACCGGGACGCGTGTTGCCGCGCCACGCGCCGACGACTAGGCCCACGGAATCAGTGGACATTTGGGTCAGGATGCATTGATCCGTGGGAATGCTATAGAGTTCAACCACGCCTCCGGCCCGCGTCGTTATCCCCCGTTGACGCGGCCCGGAGGTTCCCATTTAACCCCTCGGAATCCCGCGACCGGTCGGGGTGTTTCGATGAACATGAACGCTCAACTGCCCGCGCTGTACCTGGGTCATGGTGCCCCGCCGCTGTTGGACGATCCGATCTGGCCCGGGCAACTGGCGGCCCTGGCCGAGTCCCTACCCCGCCCCCGCGCGATCCTGATCGTGAGCGCGCACTGGGAAGCGGCACCGTTGGCGGTGTCCAGCCCGGCGGCGGGCACCCCGGTCATCTATGACTTCGCGGGCTTCGACCCGAAGTTCTTCCGCATGACCTACGAGACGCCGGACGCCACCGATCTGCTCACCTCGCTCACGTCGCTCTTCCCGCCGTCCGAACGCCCGGTCGTGACCGAGCGCGGCCTGGATCACGGCGCCTGGGTGCCGCTGCGAGTGATGTATCCCGATGCCGACATCCCCGTGCTGCAACTCAGCGTCCCGACGCACGACCCCGAGGCCCTGCTCGCGTTGGGAATGCGACTGGCCGAACTTCGTCAGCGTGGGGTCCTCATCATCGGGTCGGGGTTCCTGACCCATGGCCTGCCGTTCCTGAGTCGAGCGAACTGGATGGGCGACCCGACGCCGCCGTCGTGGTCGGTGGAGTTCGATGAGTGGGCGCGGGAACTCATCGCGCGTGGTGATGTCGAAGCGCTGAGCCGGTACCGTTCCGAGGCCCCCGGGATGCCCTACGCGCACCCGACCGTGGAGCACCTGGTGCCACTGTTCGTGACCCTCGGGGCGGGGGGCGATCCGGAACGGCCCGCCACGACCGAAATTGAGGGATTCTTCATGGGCCTGTCGAAACGTTCCCTGTCCGTCGGGGCCTGAAGCCTGGCGTAATCTGGAATCTCACGCCACGACCCTTTGGAGTATCTTCCGTGGACACCTTTGGTCAGTTGTTCCTGACGACGATCTGGATCTTCCTGCTCTTCGCCTTCATCCTCGTCCTGTTCTACATCTTCTCGGACATCTTCAGCGATCACACGATGGGCGGCTTCGCCAAGGCCATCTGGATCATCTTCCTGATCCTGCTGCCACCGATCACCTCGCTGGTCTACCTGATCGCCCGGGGCAAGGGCATGCAGGAGCGCCAGTTGGCCAAGGTCGAAGAGGTGAAGAAGGCCCAGGACCAGTACATCCAGCAGGTAGCGGGCGCGACCGATCCCGCCGACCAGATCGCCAAGGCGAAGCAGTTGCTCGACCAGGGCGTCATCACCGAGGCCGAGTACGCGACGCTGAAGGCCAAGGCGCTAGGCACCTCCGCCTGATCACTTCCGTCACTCACGTCCGAGGGGGCGGGTCGCCGAACGCGATCCGCCCCCTCGTTCAATTGCCCTTCATCCACTGTGCTCGCGTGGAGCGCACTAGGGTGTGGCCGTGTCGGCCACCCACAGCGAGCAGGATGAGCTCGCACCTGCGGCGGAGGCGGCTGCAGTAGACCCAGCGGACGAGTTGCGGTTCGGTCCCCGGGTCGTGGCCTACGAGCGCCGCACGGCCATGCCGCTGATCGCGGCGTCGCTGGTGTACTTCGTCGTCTTCGCCACCGAGGTGCTGTGGGTCGGCGCGCCCCCGGCGGCGCTCGTCACCTTGGGCATTCTGGACAACCTCATCTGGGGCGTGTTCATCGTCGACTTCGCGATCCGGATCTGGCTCGCGGACAACCGACTCCGATACTTCATCTCTCACCCAGTCGACATCGTCGTGATCCTGCTGCCCATGTTGCGGCCGCTTCGGTCACTGCGAGTGCTGGCGTCGGCGCGGATCCTGGTGGAACGGGGCCAGTTCTTCGAGTTCAGCCGCGTGGCAGGAGCGATCGCGGTCGGGGCGGTCTTCACCGCCGTGGTCGGCGCCCTGGTCGTACTGGACCTCGAGCGCGGCGTCGAGGGCTCGAGCATCGACACGTTCGGCCAGTCCCTGTGGTGGGCTGCGGTCACCATGACCACCGTCGGCTACGGCGATACGTACCCGATCACGCCGGCGGGGCGAGTCGCTGCCGTCGGCATGATGATCGTGGGAATCTCGCTACTCGGAACCGTCACCGGGGCCTTCGCGACCTGGGTGTCCACGAGGATCTCGGCTGCGCAGCAAGAGGTCAACGACGAGGTCGCAGACGAGTTGCGGGCACTGCGGGACGAGGTGCGCGCGCTGCGGGCCGACCTGGGCAAACCCAGCTGATCGTCAGCCGCGCTTCTTACGCAGGATCTGGACCAACTCATCATCGAGGCCCAGTTCCGGGGCGAACTGCAGTGCTAGATCCAGCGCCATGATCGAGCGCTTGCGTCCTTCGACGTCCACCACCACGTCGGCAGCCCGTTCGTAGAACGGTTCGCGGCGTCGCATGATCTCGGCGGCATCGCGTTGTGAGTCCAGCGGCGGCCGGTTGGGATCGGCGGCTGTCTTGGTCGCGAGACGGTCGATGTCGCCGCGCAACCACACCACCGGCCCCCGGTCGCGCAGTGCCGCGACCTTGCGCTCGCTGAAGACCTCCAGGCCTGTGTCCGGTTCCCGGTCGACGATCACACCCCCACCACAGTCGACGATGACCCGGTCCATGGCACCGATCCGTTCCACGACGGCGAGTTCGCGGGTGCGGAAGGTGGTCCAGCCGTGGTGGCTCACGAACTCCGGGATGGTCATGCCGGTTTCGTATTCGATCAGCAGATCCGTGGACAACACGGGTCGTTTCGTCAGGAATGCGAGTCGGCGCGAGATGTTCGACTTGCCGACACCACGCATGCCGATGAGCGCCAGGTTCACGCCCGTGACTGTAGCCCGGATGCGTTCGTCCCGATCGTCACTTGCCCAGTCCCGCTACGCTCCGTGGCATGGACTCCCCCGAGGTCGTCATCACCCGCTTCTACGATTGCTTCGCCCAGCGGGACGCCGAGGGCATGGCGGCGTGCTACGCCGATGACGTGGTGTTCACCGACCCGGCGTTCGGGGAACTCCGCGGTGATCGGGCGCGCGACATGTGGCGGATGTTGTGCCGGACCGGCAAGGATCTTCAGGTCGTCGCCTCGGGGATCTCGGCCGAAGGCGACACCGGGTCGGCGCATTGGGAGGCCGACTACACGTTCACCGCGACAGGCCGCAAGGTCCACAACGTGGTGAATGCTCGGTTCGAATTCGCGGACGGTCTCATCTCCCGGCATACCGACACGTTCAGCTTCGCCGAGTGGTCGGCGCAGGCCTTCGGCCCAGTCGGGTCGGTGCTGGGTCGGACACCGGTGTTGCCGTTCGCGCTGCGCCGCCTGGCCAATCGGCAACTCGACCAGTTCCAGAAGCGTAGGGAGGCAGACGGATGAGCCAGCACATCGGAGCGATCGATCCTGGGTGGTACCCGGACCCGCACGGGGAACCCCGCGAGCGGTTCTGGGACGGCCACGGCTGGACCGACCAGACCCGCGCGATGGTGATCTCGTTGCCGGCGAAGCCCAAGCCCCAACCGCAACAGTCACCCGAGGGGGAGCAGTAGGGGAGTGATCCCCGTCAGGATCCCGGTCGGCTGGGGATCTCGCCTTCCTGCTCGAAGAGCTCGGGAAGGAACGAGGCAAGGTGCGCCATCTCCTGCGCACAGTGCACCAACAGGGCGCGCGCCTCGGCCTCGGTGGGCCGGATGATGCGTCGCGCGAACGGCAGCGCAGGTTTCAGCGCAGTGCTGCGAGCGGTGGTGTAGGGCAGTCCGATCCAGAAGCGGGACCGCATGATGCTACCGACCTCGGTTCGGGTGACCAGATGGATCAGGTACCCGGCGTCGACCGGCACATCGACCAGTCCTACTCGGGCGCAGACAGCGGTGGCCTCGTCGCCACGCCTGACTCGCGGGTCGGTCAGACCGAGTTCGTCGGGGGGACGGAACGAGATCGCGAAGCGGCCCAGCGAACTGCCCAAGTACTCGTCGACCAGTGACGTGTTGCCGACGTAGCGGGACCGGCCGGTGGTTCCCGGTGCCGGGGGTGTGCTCCACTCGGCGTGGACGTGCGCTCGTGGGTGCCACAGTTTGTAGCGTTCGGGGCTGTCGCTATGCCAACCGAACCACCAGTCGATCATCTGCGGGGTGACGTCCGGCATCTCGGTCAGCAGGTTGATGTGTGCGCCACCCTCGGACGTGATGGTCCACCCGCTCTGGATCTCGGCTCCCTCGATGTCTCCCACCGCATCGGCCATCGCCGGCAGCAGAACCGCGGCAACGGGACTGTTGGCCACCGCCTGCAGCGCTCCCGGGGACAGGGGAGCCATGTCCGGGTTCCAGAAGCGACCGTACGGAATGGTGTCGAGCTCACGAGTGGTCCATCCCAGGGACCGCCCCGGACGGGCCTTGGCCG
>CAZCRC010000096.1:0-1552 GCA_964500995.1 uncultured Actinomycetes bacterium | reverse complement strand
GGGCGCAGTTCGTCGTAAGTCGCATGGGTCCACATGTTGTCGACCTTCCACTTCGTCGACGAGGGGTAGTGCCGCATCACGCCCCGGTAGAGCCGCGAGAGGCGAACCCTGGTCAACGGCACCACGAACTTGGCGCCGCGTGGCCGCGAGCTCAGGAACGAGGTCGCCGCACGTCCTTGCTTCCAGGAGTCCTCGAACACCGGGGCCATCACCTCGATGCCTTGGCCACGAACGAACCTGGTTGCCCGTGACGTCATGATGTTCAGGTCGACCGCCGCGGGGACGTCGGCGCTCATGGCGCGGGCCCAGCTGAAGACCTCGTCGAATCGTTCCACCGAGTACGTCGCAGCAGCGACGCCCAGGAATCGCGGCTGTGGGTAGACGCGCAGGTGGAAGCGCAGGACCACCCCGAAGAATCCTGGCCCTGCTCCCCGAGCGGCCCACAGCATCTGCGAATTCTCGTCCTCGCTCGCGTGGCGGATGACGCCTTCTGCGTCGACGTAGTCGATGCCCACCACGCTCATGCAGGCGGGGCCGAGCATACGGCCGTTCCAGCCGAACCCGCCCTGGAGCAGGTAGCCGCCGAGGCACACTCCCACGCAATGGCCGGCCGGGAAGAACAGCCCCTGCTTGCCGAGGGCGCCGGCAAGTACGCTCCCGCCGACACCCGGACCTGCGACAGCACGCATGGCCGCCTTGTTGATGGTGATCGACCTCAACCGCGAGACATCGAGCAGGAGTCCGCCGTCGCGCACGTGGTTGCCCGACCAACTGTGTCCACCGGAGCGGACCGCAATTCGCATGCCCACGGCGGCCGCTTGTTTGACCGCTGCAACGGCGTCGTCGTCGGTGTTCGCCTGAACGATGACGTCGGGGTACCGGTCGGGAACGTTGGCGTTCCACATGGTCGCGCGGCGGGCGGACTCATAGCCCGGATCCCCGCGTCGAAAGGTCGAACCACGCGTGGTGGCGGGGGAACTCACGAGGTCACCTCCACTTGGTCGGAGAGTTCCGGCGCGACCGCAGCGATCGGAAGCGGCCGCGGCGCGGGGACGTCGAGGGGAAGGTGGGAGATGCGCGCAGCGGGTCGGGCGGCCAGGCCCAGGTGGCGGAGCAGGTGTTCCGCGGTGGTGTCGATCGCGGACGGGGGCAACTGGCCGCGGTACAGGTCGAGGCCGACGCCGAGAATGCTGCCCGACGCCATGCTGAGGACGACCTCGGGATTCTCGATACGGAAGCGGCCACTGCGCTGTCCGCGTGCGGCATCGATGGCCATGCGAGCCCGCAACCCACCCAAGAGGCGGTCCACGGGCAGGCCCGAGTCGAAGAGCAGCCGGGAGTAGTCCTTCGCTGAGGCGGCGAGTGACAGGGTGAGTCGGGTCGAGTGGGAGAAGACCACCGCTGGGTCATCGACACCGATCACGACTTGTTCGACCAAGCGAGCATGTTCGGCGAGCAGGAGTGCGCCGACGCCGTCGACGGCTGCATCCAGGGAGTCGAAGTAGTTGTAGAAGGTTCCTTGTGACACCCCAGCCGCCGCCGTGAGCCGGGG
>CAZCRC010000095.1:0-7717 GCA_964500995.1 uncultured Actinomycetes bacterium | reverse complement strand
CGTCACGGAGTGCGTCGGCGGCACGGCGGGTGTGGCCGAGGCCGACTTGGGTGATCGTTACGAGACCGCCTGCGACCCCCGGCTCAACCGGCAACAGTCGCTGGAACTGGCGTTCACCGTCGCTGAGATGTTGTCGGGTCGATAGGCCGGGGTCAGGTCGGCTGCTCGCGGCCCACGGCTTCCGCGAGGTCGCGCACCGACGCGGTCAGGGCTGCGAGGTCGTCGTGGGTGAGGGCCTGGGGGCCATCGCACAGGGCCGTGCGCGGATCGGGGTGGACGTCGATGATCACGCCGTCGGCCCCTACCGCGACAGCGGCTCGGGTCAGGGGTGCGACCAGGTCGCGGCGCCCGCCCGAATGACTGGGATCGACGATGATCGGCAGGTGGGACAGTGCCTGGACCACCGGGATCGCTGAGATGTCCAGGGTGTTGCGGGTGGCCGTCTCGAAGGTCCGGATTCCGCGCTCGCACAGCACGATCTCGAGGTTGCCTCGCTGCGCGATGTACTCGGCGGCCATGAGCCATTCCTCGATCGTGGAACTCATCCCACGTTTGAGCATGATGGGTTTGCCCACCGACCCCAACGCCTGAAGCAGCGCGAAGTTGGCCATGTTGCGGGTGCCCACCTGCAGCATGTCCGCGTACTGGGCCACGACATCGATGTCCGCGGCGTCCACGATCTCGGTCACGACGGGGAGTCCGGTCTCGGCCCTCACCTCCGCCAGGATCCGAAGCCCGGCAACACCCAAACCCTGGAACGCGTACGGCGACGTGCGGGGCTTGTAGGCACCGCCACGAAGGACAGTGGCGCCGAGTTCCTTGGCCAACTGGGCTGCGGCCAAGGTCTGCTCCGGCGTTTCGACGGCGCAGGGACCCGCGATCGTGGTGAAGGTGGCTGGGCCGATCGGCATCCGATGATCGCCCTCGCCGACCCACACGGTCGAGCGTTGCGGATGATGATCGCGAGACACCAACTTGAACGGTGTGGAGATGCGCACCGTCTCTGCGACCCCGGCCATGCCCTCGAGGTTCAGGTCCACGAACTGGTCGATGTCGCCGACGAGGCCGATGATCGTGCGCTGCTCACCGCGTGAGACGAACGCCTCGCCCCCGGTGGCGTCGATGACCGTCACCACCGCCTCGATGTCCCCGTCCGTCGCACCAGCGTCCATCACCACAACCATGAGGACAAGGGTACGGGCAGGTGTGGACGTCAGAAGACGCTGAGAGTCACGGTGCTGCCCACTGGAGCGCTGCTGCCCGGGGTGGGGTCCTGGGAGTACACCCGATCCAGCGGTGTGACGATGCCTTCATCGACGCGGACCTTGAGACCGAGAGCCTGCAGTTGTGCGATCGCCTCGGCGCGGGGCTGGTCGATCACATTGGGGACCGTCACCGGCGGCGGACCCTCGGACACGATCAACTGCACGGTGTCGCCGCGCAGCAGTGACGTGCCAGCCTTGGGAGACGTCGAGATGACCACACCCTTGGCGACGGTCGCCGATTCGCGGGTGGTGACGGAGTACTTGAGTCCGGCGTCGGCCAGCGCCTGTTCCGCCTCGTCCTGACCGGTTCCCGACAGTGCCGGCACATCCACGGGTGCCGGGCCCCTGGACACCAGCAAGGTGATACCGGCATCGCGCTTGACCTCGGTGCCGCGGGTGGGGTCCGTCCCGACGACTGTGCCGGTGGGGATCCGGTCGTGGTAGGTCTGCTTCTCCCCGGCGACGGCAAGGTTGGTGGCCGACAGAGTGGCGGCGGCCTCGGCGGGGGACTGCCCGCGCACTCGCGGGACTTCGTAGCGCTCTGGGCCGAGGGACACGATCAGGGTCACCGTCGATCCGGTGGTGGCGCCGGACCCACCGTCGGGATCCGACGAGATCACGTTGCCGGACGGCACCTTCTCGGAGAACTCGCGCGCGCCCACCTCGACCTGGAATCCGACGGCGGTCAGGGAGGCGCGGGCCTTGGCCTCGGTCGCCCCCTCGACCTGTGGCACCTCCGTGCGGTCGAACGGATTGCCGCCACCGACGATCCAGGCAGCGGCCGTCGCAACGACCGCCGCGACGACGAGAACCGCCAGCACCGTGACCCAGCGGGGTCGGCGTGGGGCCGGGTCGGCCAACACCGGGGGTCCCGACGGCGGCGGAAGATCCGCAGCGGAGACCTCGGGCGGTGGGGGCAGGAGATCCTGCGGACGTTCCATCGACGTCGTGGGGGTGTCGGGCAGGACGACCGTGGTGGTGGCGGTGAAGGGCTGCGGCGGTGGCAGCGTTCCCATGATGGCTCGCACCCGGCCCAGGAACTCCGGGACCGAGGCAATCCGGAAATCGCGGTCGCGTGCGGTGGCATCGGCCACCAGCTCGTCGAGGCCTTCGGGTAGGTCGGGTCGGAGGGTGCTCACCCGGGGGACATCGGTGTTGACGTGCTGGTAGGCGACGGCCCACGGGCTGTCCCCCGTATGCGGCGGGGCGCCGACGAGCAGTTCGTACAGCAGGACGCCAGCCTGATAGACGTCACTACGTTCATCGCTGTCGCCTGAGCTCACCTGCTCGGGAGCCAGGTAGGCCGCGGTGCCGATCAGCACTCCCTGCGTTGCGGTCGAGGGCACCGCCAAGGCGCGGGCCAGGCCGAAGTCGGTCACTTTGACAGCGCCCGAGTCGGACACGAGCACGTTCTCCGGCTTGACGTCGCGGTGCACGAACCCGGCAGCGTGGGCGGCGGACAGCGCTTCCAACGCCTGCTCGACCAGGAACAGGGCCTGCTCGGGCGCCAGTTGCCCGGTGTCGTGGATGATGTCGCGGACCGTGCGGCCCTGGACGTACTCCATGGCCAGGTAGACCAGCCCGTCGGACTCGCCCTGGTCGTAGACACCCACCACATTCGGGTGGGTGAGGCGAGCTGCGGACTTGGCCTCGGTGCGGAACCGGGACACGAACTCCGGGTCGTCGACCAGGGCGTCCTTCATGACCTTGAGCGCCACGGGTCGGTCCAGCCGCAGATCGGTGGCACGATAGACCGTGGCCATCCCGCCGGCCGCCAGCCGTGCCTCGACGCGGTAGCGCCGGTCCACGGTGCGGCCGACCAGCGCGTCGGCGACCATCGTGTCCATCAGCAAGAGTGTACGGGCGTACCTGAGCAGGGACGGGCGTCTGCGACACGAGAGGAGGACGTCGCGTGACCTACGCCATGGTGTTGACGTTCATCCTGGTCGGCAGCCTCTGGCTGGAGCTCGTGCTGCGCACCCGGGTGATCCGGCGGTGGCGGCGACTGCTGGCGACGTTGGCGTGCGCGATCACCCCGTTCATCCTGTGGGACCTGTACGCGATCGCCGCCGGGCATTGGTGGTTCGATCCGGCGCAACTCGTGGGGATCGTCCTGCCCGGGGGGATGCCCCTGGAGGAGTTGCTGTTCTTCCCGATCGTGGCGCTCGCCGGGATTCTGACCCTCGAGGCGGTCCGCAGTGTGTTGGACACTCGCACACCGCAGCCTGAGGCAGTTGACGCCCCGCAGGATCAGCCGTGAGCTACACCGCCATCGCCCTGGTCACGTTCGTCGTCGTCATCCTGATCGACTTGTTCGCTCTGCGGACCCGCATGATCACACGCAAGGAGTTCTGGATCGCCTACGCGATCATGATCGGCTTCCAGTTCCTGACCAACGCCGTGCTGACTGGTACCCAGACCGTGCAGTACGCCGACGACACGATCGTGGGCACCGGCAACGGCGTCGCGCCCGGACAGCCGCCGTTCCTGGGCGAGGGGCGCCTCTTCTACGCGCCGATGGAGGATGTCGCTTTCGGGTTCGGCCTCATCCTGCTCACGCTGTCGGTGTGGCAGTACTGGGGGGATCGGGGGCTGCAGGACCGCCCCCGGAGCGGTCCACCGCTGTGGCGTCGGCGGTGACCCGGCCACTGCCATAGCGGCGTCGGGCAGCGCGTGCCCGACGCCAGGCCCGCGCCGCTACTGCCGCCCTGCGGCGACGCGGCACTCGGACGCGCTCGTCGAACACCTGGTAGTCGATTGCCTCCACCTGATCGGCGATCCCGCAGTACAGCTCGCGGGCAGTGGCGATGCAGTCACGCGTAGCCGGATGCAACAATTCGATCGAGTGCTCGGCGTCATCGGACAGGCGTCGCACGTGGGCCACCTGAAATGCCAGCGCCGCCCGGACGTCCGCGTCGACGACTCGCCGCTGCAGCCGTTGGGGGGTCACCCCGAACTGACGCAGCTCCGCCAGGGGCAGGTAGATCCGGCCACGGTCCAGGTCCTCGGCGACGTCCCGGATGAAGTTCGCCAGTTGGAACGCCTCGCCCAACGCCATGGCGCCCGCGCGGGCCCGCTGGGGATCGCTCGGTTCCAGGATCGGCAGCATCTGCAGGCCGATCACCGCCGCGGAGCCGTAGATGTAGGTCTGCAGGTCCGCCCAGGTCTCGTAACTGGTCACCGTGAGGTCCAAGGCCATGGAGTCCAGGAACGCCTCGAACGTGTCGTAGCCGATCTCCCAGCGTCGGGCGGTGTCCAGCACTGCCGCCACCACGGGGACCTCGCTGTGCCCGGAATGCCACGCCGACTCGAAGTCGCGCCGGAGGGCATCCAAGCGGACCCGCCGCCCGGCGACGCCGTCGGCAGCGGGGGCGTCCACGATCTCGTCGGCGAACCGGGCGAAGCCGTACAGCGCATGGACGAAGGGGCGCTTGGCCGGCGGGAGCAGCAGGGTGGCCAGGTAGTAAGTCTTACCGTGTTCGGCGTTGAGGCGGCGGCACTCCTGGTAGGCCGCGGCGAGGTCGGGGTCGGTGATCCCGGCAGCCGCCAACTGTGTGCTCATCCGGGCAATTCTGGCATGCCCGACACGACCGGGTGAATCGTCGTCGAATCGCTCCCACGGTTGTGGCCCGTCGTGCCACGATGCCCCCACACGAGCGACCCGCGGGAGGGACGTATGGCGGAGTCCGACGCACTGGTGCCACCGGAGTGGACCGAGTTGCTGCGGGGTGGGGGTGCGGCTCGGGTGGCCGATTCGGACATCCGCGACGCCGATCTCGAGGAGTGGGCCACCACCTGCGACCGCAGCCTGTTGTTCCTGGACACACAGGACTGCACGACCGAACGGGAAATGCTGGTTGCCTTCGGGGCGGCGTTCGAACTCGACGAGGATGATGAGTGCGAGTGGGACACCATCGACGAGTGTCTGGCGGACTTCGATATCTCGCCCGCCAGCGGACTCGTGATTGTGTGGACCGGGTGGGACAACATCGATGACGACCCCGAGCATGTGATCCCGGTGGCCGTCGATGCACTGGTCACGGCAGCCCGCAGTTGGGCCGATGAAGGTCGCCCGTGGGCCCTGCTCATGGCGGGTGAAGGGGAGTCGTGGGAGTTGCCGTGGTTGGGGACCGGCCCGGCGCCGTGGGAATCGGTGGCTGCTGACGACGACGAGGACCTCGCTGACGACGAGGACGCGTGGGAGTCCGAGGAGGAGATCACCGACGACAGTTACACGTTCGATGAGGACAAGGTCAGCCACTCCGACGATCAGTTGAGTAGTTGGTGATCTGACGCCACCGTTGTCCCCACCGTCAGGCGATGACGATCGTGGCTTCGGCGGTCCGTCGCTGATCCGGGGTGTCGGGGTGCAGACCGTGGGATCCGGGATCCTTGAGCACCAACCGCCGCTCGCGGGGACTGGCGAGCAGGATCAGGGCAACAATCGCCAGCGCGAACGCGATCGCCACAAGGTCCGTCAGTTCGAACAGCGTGTCCGACGTCGCACTCGACTCCGCCATGCCGTGCACCGCGAACGCTGCGGTCAGCAGGATCGTCCAGCGCAACTGGGTCTCGGACAGTCCGGTGACGGCGAACAACGGCAGGATCCACAGCAGATACCACGGCTGGATCACCGGACCCAGCAGTACCACTGCGGCAAACGCCAACGCACAGCCGCGCACCGCTGACCGTCCCTGCGGCCGTAGACACAGGTACGTGACGATGATCAGCGACGCCGCCAGCCCGATGGCCCGGAACACGGTCACCGCGCCGTCATTGGAGTCAGCCAGCCCCAGTGCCTGCAGGATTCCGCCGACGATCATCCCCAAAGCGGTGGGCGGCGACAGCCAGGTCTTGACCTCGCCGGGCGCCGACAGCGACGAGATCCAACCCAGGCCGGTGCCGGTGGCAAGTGAGGTCACGGCGAACGCAGCCACCGCGGCCACCGTGACCAGGATCCAATCGACCACCCGCCGCCCGAATGTCGACACCGTGCCCGATCGGATGAGCCCCACGAACGGCAGCGCCAGCAGGGCGATCGGTTTGACCGATGCCGCGAGCCCGATCAAGCCCGCACCGGCGAGGGCATAGCCGCTCCCTGCGACTGCCAGCCCGGCCAGGAGCAGGCCGACCATGAGCGCGTCGTTGTGGGCGCCCGCGACGAAGTGCATGATCACCAGCGGGTTCGCCACGGACAACCACAGTGCCTTGGCCTCGCTGATTCCGTGCTGCCGCGCCAACTTGGGGACCGCCCACACCATCAGCATGAGCCCGAGGACCGCGATCAGTCGGAACATGATGGCGCCCAGGTACGCCTGAGTGCCGCTGAAGTCGGCCACGCCACGGGCCAGCAGCAGGAAGAACGGGCCGTAGGGCGTGGGGGTCTCGCCCCACATCGGATCGGCGCCGAACGTGAACCAGCCGGGCAGGACGGAGACCCCGGTCTGGTACGGGTCGTACCCCTCGAGCAGCAACCGGCCTTGTCCGAAGTAGCTGTAGACATCGCGACTGAACAGGGGCGGGGCCAGCAGGAGTGGGAACGACCACAGCCCCACGAGGGCAGCGATCCGGCCGGTGTCCCAGCGGCGCCCGGACAGCAGGTCGTAGCCCACGACCAGCCAGGTCTGCAGCAGGATTGCGACCCCCGCGAAGATCATCAGGCGGGACAGCACCAGGCCGGGCGAGGTGTCCCGCAGGACCGCGACCAACGGCCAGTCGTGCACGACCGTCTCGAGCGGGAGCCAGCCGACCCCGAACGCCCCGACCGCGATCAGGGTGGTGCCCAGCGCACCGGGCAGTCCGTAGCGGGCGAGGAACTCCGGCCACGGGTCAGCCGCAGCTTCGACGGTTCCGTTGGCCACCCGACGATGCTACTGCCGCGCGGGCATCGGTCCCGTCACTCGTTCGGCTGCGAGGCGTCCGGAGACCAGCACCATGGGCACGCCGACGCCGGGGCGGGTCCCCGAGCCGGTGAACACGACGTTCTCGCCCCATAGGTTGCCGGGTCGGAAGGGACCGGTCTGGAAGAACGTGTGTGCCGAGGCGAACGGCGCTCCCGCGGCCATGCCGCGGTCCAGCCAGTCCTGCGGTGTGGTTAGGTGCTCCACCTCGATGCTGTCGCCGAACCCGCGGTAGCCGCGTTGCTCCATGACGGCGATGGCGTCGTCGCGGTACCGCTTCGCTTCCGTGGTCCAGTCGATGTCCGCGGTTGCGTTCGGAGTGGGGAACAGCACGTAGTAGGCATGCTTTCCCGCAGGTGCGAGGGCAGGGTCGTCCCGGTTGAGGTGGGTCACCATCAGGCTGGGATCCGACATCAGCCGCTTGCTGTCGATCAGTTCGTCGAACGTGCGCCGCCATGCCCGCCCGAAGTGGATGTTGTGATGCGCGGTCGCGGGGTAGGCGCGGTCGGACCCGATCAGCATCACGAACGCCGAGGGGGAGTACGTCAGGCG
>CAZCRC010000094.1:0-7724 GCA_964500995.1 uncultured Actinomycetes bacterium | reverse complement strand
AGGGGCCCACGGCCTCCCCGACTGACCACGACGACGAGGGAGAACACGCACATGCCTGACGAGATCGACCTGCGCGATGTCGCAGCCGACACCCCCGCGGACCCTGCAGCAGCGACCATCGAACCCGAGTCGAGCGACGCTTCGGAGGTGAACCTCGAGCCGGACCTTGCGCAGGAGCCGACCGCGGGGGAGGAAGCCGGGTTGCCCGAGTTCGACCTGGGCGCACCCAGCCTGTCGGCCGCACTCGAAGCGCTGCTGTTGCTGGCTGACGAACCGACGCCGGCGATTCACCTGGCCGAAGTCACCGGACGACCGGAACCCGAGGTCGAGGCCACCTTGGCCGAGTTGGCCATGCAGTACGTGGCCGATGGCCGCGGAATCGAGTTGCGCCGTAGCGACTCTGGTTGGCGCTTCTACACCGCCACGATCTGCCGCGATCTCATCACCCGGTACGTCACCGATGGCCGTCAATCCAAGTTGTCACAGGCCGCTCTGGAGACCTTGGCCATCGTGGCTTACCGCCAGCCGGTCAGCAGGTCACAGGTGGGCGCCATCCGTGGGGTCAACCCGGATGGGGTCATCAAGACACTGCACGCCCGGGGCCTGATCGCGGAGGCATCGGCTGGCCCCGAGGGCGGCGTCACCACGTTCGTCACGACGGACTACTTCCTGGACCGGATGGGGATTGACTCCGTCAGCGAACTGCCACCGATCGCCGACCATCTGCCCGATCTGGAATCGCTGGATGACCTCATCGACTGAACCAGAGCGGCTGCAGAAGGTCCTGGCCCGAGCCGGGCTGGGCAGTCGCCGCCGCTGCGAGATCCTGATCGACCGCGGTCGGATCCAGGTCAACGGCCGCGTCGTGACCGAGCAGGGCACCCGGGTCGGACCCGCGGACGAGATCCGCTTCGACGGCGCGCTGATCCCCCGCAACGAGCAACTCGTGGTGCTCATGCTGAACAAACCGCGTGGAATCGTGTCCGCGATGTCCGACGATCGCGGCCGCCCGTGCCTGGCCGAGTTCGTTGCCGAGCGGCCGGAACGGCTGTTCCATGTGGGGCGCTTGGATGCCGACACCTCGGGGCTGTTGCTGCTGACCAACGACGGGGAGTTGGCCAATCGACTGGCTCACCCCCGACACGCAGTCGCCAAGACCTACCGCGCCACAGTGCCCGGGCCCGTGACGCGGGACGTGGGGCGGCGCCTGAGCGCAGGGGTCGAACTGGACGACGGACCGGCCCGCGCCGACTCCTTTCGGGTCGTCAGCGAGCACGGCCACCGCGCCATAGTCGAGATCGTGCTTCACGAAGGACGCAACCGTATCGTCCGACGCATGCTCGATGCCGTCGGTCATCCCGTCATCGAACTGGTGCGCACGCAGTTGGGACCGTTGCAGCTCGGCGGACTGAAACCCGGACAGGTGCGGGAACTGAGCGGCGATCAGATCCGGTCGCTGTACGCCGCCGCTGATCCCACCGATGCGTCCGAGGGGTCCGCCCCACTACGCTGAGCGGGGTTCGAGGAGGAGGTGCCGTGCCGCTTCGGGGTCTCAGAGGTGCGACGCACCTGACAGCCGACGACGCCACAGAGATGACCGGCGCTGTGGTCGAGCTTGTGACGCAGATGCTGCAACGCAACGACCTAGCCGTCGATGACGTCATCTCCGTGATATTCACCGCTACCCCTGACCTGACCAGTGCCTTCCCGGCCGCAGCCGCGCGGGACCTGGGTTTCGCTGAGGTGCCGCTGCTGTGCGCGAGCGAGATCGGCGTGACCGGCGCACTGCCGCGAGTCGTGCGCGTCCTGATGCACGCCGAACTCGATCGCCCTCGCGCGGACGTCCAACATGTGTACCTGCGTGGCGCCGAGGTGCTGCGGCAGGATCTCACCCCATGACCGCCATCGTTGCCGTGGACGGCCCGAGTGGCTCCGGCAAGTCGTCGGTGTCACGAGGTGTCGCTGAGCGCTTCGGGTATCGCTACTTGGATACCGGTGCGATGTACCGGGCCGCGACCTGGTTCATGCTGGACCGTGACGTGGATCCCGCGGATCCGGTCGCTGTTGCCGCAGCCCTGCCGGACCTGACGATCACAAGTGGGACCGACCCGATGGCGCCCACGATCAGCGTCAATGGCGATGACGTCAGCACTCCGATCCGTGGCGATGACGTCACCAGCGCGGTCAGCCTGGTCAGTGCCGTCCCCGAAGTTCGCGGGGCGATGCGGGATCTTCAGCGTCGCGTGGCGGCCGAGGCGTCACGAGACGGCGCGGGGATTGTGGTCGAGGGTCGCGATATCGGGTCCGAGGTTCTCCCCGACGCTGATGCCAAGATCTACCTGACTGCCGATCCCGCGGTGCGGGCGGCTCGGCGGGCGGCGCAGGACGCCGACAGTGTCCACGGCACAGCCGGGGTCGCCGCCACCGAGGAATCCCTGCGTCGTCGCGACGAACTCGACACCACCCGGGCCTCATCACCGCTGCGCATGGCGGAGGACGCGCACCTGGTTGATGCCACCGAACTGGATCTCGATGCCACGATCAGCGCGGTCTGCGCCATCGTGACCCAAGCGCTGGGGGAGCCCACATGAATCCGACCTCTGGTGACGAGATCTCGGGCGACGCGACCGACGGCGACCTCGAGTGGCTGACCGACGTCGCCGATGACGAACTCGAAGCGGCCGCGCAACAAGCCGCTTCCGAAGTGCTGCTCGATGACGAACTCCTCGAGGAGCCCGCCGAACTCCTGCCCGTGGTCGCGGTCGTCGGGCGGCCGAATGTCGGCAAGTCCACTCTCGTGAACCGCATTCTGGGTCGCCGTGAGGCGGTGGTCGAGGATGTTCCAGGGGTGACTCGAGACCGCGTCACCTACCGGGCCACGTGGAGTGGACGCGACTTCATGCTCTTGGACACCGGGGGCTGGGACAAGGACGCGGTCGGTCGGGCCGCCTCGGTCTCGGAGCAGGCCGAACGCGCTATGCGCGAAGCCGACGTGGTCATGTTCGTCGTCGATGCCACGGTAGGACCCACCGCTGCAGATGAGCAGGTGGTGCCCTTGCTTCGGGCAACGGACAAGCCCGTAATTCTCGTGGCGAACAAGGTGGACAATGCAGCCGCTGAGACAGAAGCGGCCAGCCTGTGGTCCTTGGGACTCGGGGAACCCCACCCAGTATCGGCGCTGCACGGCAGGGGCAGTGGGGATCTGCTCGACACCGTCTTGTCCCTGCTGCCCGACGAGGGCCAACCCGTGCCCGACTCCGGGTTGCGCCGTATCGCACTGATCGGCAAACCGAACGTGGGCAAGTCCAGCCTGCTGAATCGTCTGGCGGGCGACACCCGCACCGTCGTTCACGACGTCGCCGGCACCACTGTCGACCCCGTCGACGAGGTGGTCGACATCGACGGCACCCCGTGGCTGTTCGTGGACACCGCCGGCATTCGGCGCCGCGTCCGCGAGTCGTCTGGCCACGAGTACTACGCCAGTCTGCGGACTCAGGGGGCGCTTGAGCGCGCCGAACTCGGCGTCGTCGTCATAGATGCTTCCGAGCCACTGGCCGAACAGGATCAGCGCATCATCTCGATGGTGGTGGAGTCAGGTCGGGCGCTCGTGCTTGCGTTCAACAAGTGGGACCTGATCGACGACGAGCGCCGCTACTACCTGGAACGCGAGTACGACCGGGACCTGCACCAGGTGGCGTGGGCGCCCCGTGTCAACGTTTCCGCGCTGACTGGGCGCCGAGTGGATCGGCTGACCGTCGCGCTCGAGGCCGCTCTCGATGGCTGGGGCACCAGGATCGGAACGGGTCGGCTGAACGCGTTCTTCAAAGAGTTGATCGCCGCCCACCCACATCCGGTCCGCGGCGGAAAGCAGCCACGCATCCTGTTCGGCACCCAGGCCGGAACCCAACCGCCCACGTTCGTCCTGTTCACCACAGGTTTCTTGGAGGCCGGGTATCGGCGCTTCATCGAACGGCGACTGCGTGAGGAGTTCGGTTTCGTGGGCTCGCCGATCCGCGTTCAACTGCGAGTTCGCACCAAACGGAAGGACCGCTGATGAAGCGGCTCAAGATCATCGATTCGTTCGACCTTCCGATCGCCGAGGCAAGTGGGTTGTGCACGGCGTTCCTGGATGGGGTCGAGCATCTGGTGGCGGTCGGCGACGCCGACACCCGTTTGGCCTGGACACCACTGGTGGACGACCTCCCCACCGAATGGGAACTGCTCGATCTCGCCGATTGGGATGATCTGCCCGCGGATCTGGGTCAGTTCGAGGCCGTGGCCGACGCCGGCCAGGGTCGCGTTCTGGTCCTGGGCGAGGAGCCGTCACTGCTCGTCCTGGTCGACCTTGCGACGAGGTCGTGTCTGGGCTGGTGGCGCCTGCGCATCCTCGACGAGCCGGACTTCGCCGAACTGTGGAACCGCGATGAGAACTCCCGCGGCGAGGGATTGATCCCCCTCGCCGACGGCCACGTTCTGATCGTCAAGGAGAAGCGACCGGTCCTCGCCGTGGAATGCGGCTTCGGCGGCAGACGATCAGAAGCGCTCCAGGCTGATCGGGAAGCCTGGCAGCCACCTGAGGGGAACGAGATCCCGGTGATGCACTGGTCCCGTGTCACTGACGCACCCAGCGACATCAGCGACTGTGCGCGCCCTGACGGCAGCACTCTCGTGGCCGTATCCGATCAGGATCAGTGCCTCGTGATCCTGGAACACGACGACGAGTCCTACCGCGCCGGCGAACCCATTCCGCTGGACAAGAAGATCGAGAAGCCCGAGGGGCTGGCGGTCACTGCCACCGGTGCCTGGTTCGTTGCCATGGATACGCGCGACGGCGACGGCGCGTTGGTCCGGATCGCGAATCCCGAGTTCTGAATCCGGGCCAGTGATCAGGACCCGATGAGTTCCCGCAGTCGCCCTTGGAGCGTCGCCATGTTCATGGTCGAAGCTGCCTGCGTCGGGGTCATGTCGTCGAACAGCGAATGCAGCGCGGGGTCGGCGCCGTTGTCCAGCAGGTACAGCGCCATCTCTTCCTGACCGGCAAGGATGCAGGCAACCAGGGGAGTGGACATGAACTCCGGGTGGGCATAGTTGACGTCGACCCCGGTCCGCACGTGGAACTCGACCAAGTCGCGGTCGCCGTCACACGCGGCCTGGAACATCTCTTTCCAGTTGCCACCCTCCATGGGGAACCTCCTTTGGGGGACCTGCTACTGACCGGGCATGCCGTAGATCTGTGCCAGGAGCGCCCGCGTGATCGTGGTTGCGACCGCGTCGCCATTCGGGGCCGATCCGAGGTTCGACCACACCACGATCGTCAGATCAGTCTGCGGGTCGTAACCCATCACCGAGTTGAAGCCGGGTAACTCGCCTGTATGACCATAGATGGGGCCGAGTTTGGCGATTCCGAGACCGTACTCCGCCCCGCCCGCGGGCAGGGATGCGTCGGCGGGTGCCACGCTGTCGAGTCGCTGAGCCTGCAACTCGGGGGAGAGCAGACTCCCATCTCCCAACGCTTTCACCCATGTTGCGAGGTCATCGGCTGTCGCGATCATCTGGCCGGCTGCCCAGGTCCACGACGGATTCACATCGGTGACGTCGTTCGGGAGCAAGGTGCCGTTCTGTGCCGCCTTCTGCTGGGCGGGTGGCAGTTTCGGACTGGCCATCGTCGCCAAGTTGGTTCCGTACATATAGCCCTGCGGATGGGGTGTCGGCATGGCGGACGTCGTGCTCGCCGGGAAACTCGTGCCGCTCAGGGAGAGTTTCGTGAGGAAGCGATCCTGGATGATCTGTGCCAGGGGCTTGCCTTCGATCTTCTCCGCGATCAGACCCAACAGCACGGTGTTGGTGTTGGAGTAGTGCCATCCCTCGCCGGGCGGGAAGTAGGGCGGTCGCGACAGTCCCATGCGAAGGAGTTGCTTCGGGCTCCACACCCGCTGCGGGTTGTTGTCCAACGACCGGTTGAGCCTGGCGGTTTCGGAGTAGTTGAAGAGGCCGCTGCGCATGTTGAGTAGTTGTTCGATGGTGATGTTCTCGCCGTTCGGAACACCACTCCAGTGGTCCGCCACCGGGTCGAAGAGATCGATCCGCCCCTCGTCCGCCAGTTGCAGGATCGCGGTAGCTGTGAACGTCTTGGTGTTGGAGCCGATCCTCGCGTGATCCGCCAGACTGATCGGCGTCTGGCCCTTGACCGTGGTGGTGCCATGCGCGAACTGGAAGTCACCTTGCGGCGATCGAATGAGCACTACGACGCCCGGAGCGAGCAACTCGTCGGCCAGTTCCGTCACTGTTCCCTGGAGCGACTCCTGTTGGATGGTGAGGGGCGCCGGCGGCTCGGTTGAGGTGCTGTTGCCAATCGTGTCAGTAGAGCAGGACGTCAGGACCAGGGTGACCATGGCAAGCAGCCCGACCATTCCTACCCGGCACATCCCACTCCGGTCACTTGACGGTGCGGTCATGACGCCTCGTTCCTGTCGGATGGTGGCAGGTTAGCGAATCGCTCGCGCTGGCCGCGAGTGGCTGACGCCTAGCCGGACACACGTCGCGGGTCGGGACGCCCGTATGAATGGTGATGCCTCAACGGGGAACCAGAGGAGAAGTGGAAGGGCCGAAAACCGTCGGAATGTAACGGTTTCCGGCCCAGTCGGGCTGACAGGATTTGAACCTGCGACCCCTTGACCCCCAGTCAAGTGCGCTACCAAGCTGCGCCACAGCCCGTGACAATCCAGCGGTGAACAGCGTACCGGACCGTCGTCATCACCCCCGCCACAGGTCCAGCGGGGCTCGTGCTCGTGTCGACGTGACCACCAATCGTGCGATAGGTGTGGGTGATGAACACGTGGATGGCGTCGACGGCCGACGGAATCGCGCTGTGGGCTGGTGATCGGTGGACCGGTGACCCGGCAGTTCGCGACAAGGTCGTCACCCAGTTGGCCCAAGGGCCAACAATTCAGGCGATTCCCTCGTGCCCCAGCTTCTCCAGTGAGGAACCGATCGGGCCCCACGCGTTCCTGGCCGCCCTCATCCGCGAATACGGCGGCGATCTGATTGCGCCGGGAGCTCCCTTCGACGAGGTGGTCCCGCCACTCGACGATCCCCTGGCCGATCAAGCGGTGGGCGGCCCGTCCGCATCGCCCAAAGAATGATGTGACCCGAGGTCGAACTGGGCTCCAGTTTCGTCCGGTGTTGGATCGGCAATTAGGCGACTCACCCACTGCAACAGAACCTCACGATCGAACGGTTTGTCGAGGAAGCAAGAGGCTCCCGCCGACCAGCCCGCCCACGTCGTCTCGTCGTCGCCGTACGCGGTCAGAACGATCACTGGCACCTCGATCCCCTCGGAGCGCAACTGGCGCAAAACGTCGATGCCGGTGATCTCCGGCATCATGTGGTCGAGGATGAGCAGGTCGGGCGGGTTCGTCTGCATCCGAGCGAGCGCAGCGGAGCCGTCAGCGGTCTCCTCGACGGCGTAGCCCTCCAGTTCGAGGACATCACGCATGAGGGCGCGAACATCTGGCTGATCATCGGCAATAAGGATTCGAATACCCCGCGTCATGACGCCACTGTATGTCCGGACGCCACCAGGTGCGCGGCGGCGGTTCCACGGCCGGTGGTGACGGTGCCGTCAGGTGAGGGGTGGTTCGGGGTGGTCTGTGTAGGTGATTCCGCTGGGGGTGGTCCAGGTCCAAGACCCGTCCGGGTCGTCGTCGTTGGTCCTGATTCGCCAT
>CAZCRC010000093.1:0-7862 GCA_964500995.1 uncultured Actinomycetes bacterium | reverse complement strand
GAGAGGTTGCCGGTGTCATGCGGGTGGTGGGCGAATCATGACCCGGACCACGCAGGCCACGGCCGCCCAATGGCGCGGAATCATGATGGAGTACGCCGACCGGCTCCCGGTCGGGGACGCCGTGGTGAGTCTGTGTGAAGGGGGAACCCCCCTCATCCACGCTGAGCACCTGAGCGCACTCGTCGGAGCCGACGTCTGGTTGAAACTCGAGGGCGCCAATCCGACGGGATCCTTCAAGGACCGGGGCATGACCATGGCCATCTCCCGGGCGGTCGACGAGGGCGCCGAGGCGGTCATCTGCGCGTCCACGGGCAACACCAGCGCCAGCGCAGCCGCCTACGCGGGCAAGGCGGGACTCGTGTCTGCCGTACTCATCCCCGATGGCAACATCGCGATGGGCAAGTTGGCCCAAGCCATCATCCACGGGGCGAAACTCCTTGCCGTCCAAGGGAACTTCGACGATTGCCTGACCCTGGCCCGGGAGTTGGCGGACAACTACCCGGTCTCGCTGGTCAACAGCGTCAACCCGGTGCGTATCCAGGGGCAGAAGACCGCAGCGTTCGAGATCGTCGACCGACTTGGCGACGCGCCTGACATCCACTGCCTTCCCGTCGGCAACGCCGGCAACATCACCGCCTACTGGTTGGGCTACCGCGAGTATGCCCGCGATGCGGTGGCGACGGGATTGCCCCAGATGTGGGGCTTCCAGGCCGCGGGGGCGGCGCCGATCGTCACCGGAGCGCCGGTCGCGAACCCCGACACCATCGCCTCAGCGATCCGCATTGGGAACCCAGCCTCGTGGCAGGCCGCTGTCGCCGCACGCGACGAGTCAGGTGGGGTGATCGAAGCGGTCAGCGACGAGCAGATCCTTGCCGCCTACCGGCTGCTGGCGCAACGCGAGGGCGTCTTCTGCGAACCCGCCAGCGCGGCCAGTGTGGCGGGCCTGCTGCAGCGCAAGGATCTGATCCCCCCCGGCTCGCGGGTCGTGTGCACGCTGACCGGCAATGGGTTGAAGGACCCGCAGTGGGCGCTGGACTCCGCGCCGGACCCGACCGTGATCCCAATCTCCGCAGCGGCTGCCGCGCATGAGCTCGGTTTGTCGCAGTGATCGCACCCGGAACCCGGGCCCGGGTGAGTACGCCCGCCACGAGCGCCAACCTGGGACCCGGATTCGACGCCCTCGGTTTAGCGCTGGATATCCGGGATGACTACGAGGTGGTTGTCGCCGATGGCGATGACGTGCTCGTGACGACGATCGGACAGTCCGCCACCGATCTCCCGACGGGACCGGATCACCTGGTCGCCCGGTCGCTGCTGATCGGTCTGGAGCGACTCGGTGGACCGGCACAAGGGTTCTCGCTTACCTGCCACAACCGCATACCCCAAAGTCGCGGAATGGGGTCGTCAGCTGCGGCCATTGTCGGGGGAGTGGCGCTGGCGGGAGCCCTGCTGGGCATCACCGTCGCGGATGTGCTCATCGAGATCGCCACCGACATCGAGGGACACCCGGACAACGTGGCCGCCGCCGTTCTCGGGGGTGCCACGATCTCGTGGTTGACCGACGGTGGGGCGCAGGCGATGGGGCTGCCGGTGCTGCCGGGGATCACACCGGTGCTGTTCGTCCCCGAAACCACCAGCCCCACAGCTGCCGCGCGAGCGGCTCTGCCGGATCTGGTTCCCCATGCGGATGCCGCCTTCAACGCCGGTCGCAGCGCGTTGCTGGTGGCGGCGCTGACGCAGGACCCGTCGCTGTTGTTGGCCGCCACCGAGGACCGCCTGCATCAGAATCAACGACGGGCGGGGTACGCGGCGTCGTGGGATTTGGTGGCCCAGTTCCGAGCCGGTGGAACGGCCGCGGCCATCTCTGGAGCCGGTCCGACAGTGCTGGTGCTGACGGCAACACCCGAGGAAGCCGACGAGGTGGCGCGTCAGCCCGTCACGGGTTTCACCGCCACGCTGACACGGGTCGGCACCGGCGTGAGCGCGACACTCGATCCGCCCAGCTTGTCCTGAGGTGTCGGCAACCCGTGTTACGGTGGTCACACCGCAGTCGGAAATGACGGGACTCATCACACGTCACATTTCGCGGGATTCGCAGCAACGAAGCCATCCCAGTCGCCTCCCTCAGCGGTTCATCATCACCATCAGCGGTACTGATTCGTGGTACCCGAACATCCAACTCGGAAGGATCTCACCCGAGTGACCGAAACAATCTCCCCCGAATCGACCCAGTCGGACGCACCCGAGGTCCACGTGACCACGAAGGCGCGCGGCAAGGGCAACGGCCTCAGCGGGATGCTTCTGCCGGAACTGCGCCAGATGGCCCAGGATCTGGGCATCTCCGGTGTGAGCGGAATGCGCAAGAGCGACCTCGTCGAGGCGATCGGCTCGCGCAAGGCGGGCGGCTCGTCCCGCGCCGTCCGGAACACTGCGTCCGACGCGGAACCGCAAGCGGCCGAGAAGTCGCGCGCCGAGTCATCGCAGCCCACCGAACCCACCCAGTCCGACCAGTCGGCGCCCACGAACGAGGAGCCCTCCGACGGTGACTCCCGGGACGGTCGTTCCGCGCAGCAGAATGACCGGCCGCAGGGTGACCGCAATCGTGGCGGGCAGCAGGGCCGCAGCGATCAGGGCCGCAGCGATCAGGGCCGCAGCCAACAGCAGAACCGTGGCGACCAGAATCGTGGTGACCAGAACCGTGGTGACCAGAACCGCGGAGGACAGAACCAGGGCGGCGGCCCCCGGGACGACAACCGCAATGACGGTGGGCGCGACGACAACAGTCGCCGCCGCCGCCGTGGGCGTGACCGCAACAACCGGCGGGACCGCGGGAACGGTCCGCGAGGTGAGGTCGACACCGTCATCACCGACGACGACGTCCTCCTGCCGGTCGCGGGGATCCTTGACGTCCTCGACAACTACGCATTCGTCCGTACAAGCGGCTACCTCCCGGGACCGAACGACGTCTATGTGTCCTTGTCGATGGTCAAGCGCATGGGAATGCGCAAGGGCGATGCCGTCACCGGCGTGATCCGACAGCCCGGCGACAGCGACCGTCGTGAGAAGTTCAACCCCCTGGTTCGGGTCGAGAGCATCAACGGTGCACCGGTCGACGAGGCGCGCGAGCGGCCCGACTTCTCCAAACTCACGCCGCTGTACCCGCAGAGCCGGCTGCGGCTGGAGACCGAACCCGCCAACCTGACGACGCGGGTGATCGACCTCGTCGCGCCCATCGGCAAGGGTCAGCGTGGGTTGATCGTGTCACCGCCCAAGGCCGGCAAGACGATGGTTCTGCAGGCCATCGCCAATGCGATCGTGACGAACAACCCGGAATGCCACCTCATGGTGGTCCTGGTCGACGAACGGCCCGAGGAAGTCACCGACATGCAGCGCTCGGTCAAAGGTGAGGTCATCGCATCGACGTTCGACCGACCCGCGGACGACCACACCACCGTGGCGGAGTTGGCGATCGAACGCGCCAAGCGCTTGGTCGAGCTCGGTCATGACGTCGTCGTGCTGCTGGACTCGATGACCCGCTTGGGTCGGGCGTACAACCTGGCCGCCCCCGCGTCCGGTCGTATCCTGTCCGGCGGTGTGGACTCCGCTGCCCTGTACCCGCCCAAGCGCTTCTTCGGCGCGGCTCGCAACATCGAGCACGGGGGATCCCTCACGATCCTGGCCACGGCCCTCGTCGAGACGGGCTCGCGGATGGACGAAGTGATCTTCGAGGAGTTCAAAGGCACCGGCAACATGGAGCTCAAGCTTGATCGGCGCCTTGCGGACAAGCGGATCTTCCCTGCGGTCGATGTCGATGCGTCTGGCACCCGCAAGGAAGAACTCCTGATGTCCGCCGAGGAACTCAAGATTGTGTGGAACCTGCGCCGGGTGCTTCATGCGCTCGAGACGCAACAGGCGCTGGAACTGCTCCTGACGAAGCTGCGCCAGACCAAGACGAACTACGAGTTCCTGAGCCAGGTCCAGAAGACCACACCAGCTGGGGCGACCGACTCCGACTCGGAGTAGCCGCACCAGCGCCGTAATACGCCCTGGCGAGGGTGTGTTGAGGTGCGAGGTCAGTTGGTTGGGTCCTACTGGCGAACCATGGGATACTGACGTTTCTGTTCTCCGGTTCACGCGTGCGGCCGTCGGTCGCGGCGACCCGGAGTCGATATGAGGAGCACGACATGAGGGCGGACATCCACCCCGATTACGTGGTAACCCAGGTCACCTGTACCTGCGGCAACACGTTCACCACCCGCAGCACTGCCAAGGACGGCGTCATCCGCGCCGATGTCTGCTCGGCCTGCCACCCGTTCTACACCGGTAAGCAGAAGATCCTGGACTCCGGCGGTCGGGTGGCCAAGTTCGAGAAGCGCTTCGGCAAGGGCACCTCGGACTCACAGTGACGTTCGAGGTCTGCGAGGACCTCGTCGCGGAGTACACCGACATCGAGGCGCAACTGTCGCGCCCCGAGGTTCATGCCGACCAGGCGCTCGCCCGTCGACTCGGACGTCGGTTCGCGCAGTTGCGTCCGATCGTGGCGGACTACCGGTCCTGGCTTTCCTTGCGGTCCGACTATGAGGCTGCGACGGAACTCGCCGAAGAGGATGCCGGATTCGCCGACGAGGCGGCCAGCATTGCGGCCAGGCGAGACGAAGTGGCTGAGCGACTGACGCTCCTGCTCATTCCCCGAGATCCGATGGACGTCAAGGACGTCATCGTCGAGGTCAAGGCGGGTGAGGGCGGCGCTGAGTCAGCGTTGTTCGCCGCGGATCTGTTGCGTATGTACCAGCGCTACGCCGAGCGGCGTGGCTGGACGAGCGAACTCATCGGTATCGAGGAGTCCGATCTCGGCGGGGTAAAGGACGCTTCCCTTGCGGTCAAGGCGCGATCCGTCGACAGCCCGGATGACGCTCCCTACGCGAGGTTGAAGTTCGAGGGGGGCGTGCATCGGGTCCAGCGGGTACCGGTCACGGAGTCGTCGGGACGCATCCACACCTCAGCCGCCGGAGTGTTCGTGATGCCCGAGGCTGAGGACATCGACATCGAGGTGGATCCCAATGACCTGCGCATCGACGTCTTTCGCAGTAGTGGGCCGGGGGGCCAGAGCGTGAACACGACCGACTCGGCCGTCCGCATCACCCACCTGCCCACGGGGCTGGTGGTCTCGTGTCAGAACGAGAAGAGCCAACTGCAGAACCGGGAGCAAGCACTGCGCATCCTGCGCTCTCGCCTGCTGGTCCTGGCTCAGGAGGAAGCGGACAAGGAGGCCTCGGATGCCAGGCGTGCCCAAGTGCGCACGGTCGATCGCTCCGAACGGGTCCGCACCTACAACTTCCCAGAAAGCCGGATCTCGGATCACCGGGTAGGTTTCAAAGCCCACAATCTTGACGCAGTGCTCGACGGCGACCTCGACGCAGTGATCGACGCGCTCATGGCCGACGACACGCAACGCAGGTTGGCGGCGGCGGGATCGTCGTGACCGACGTCCGACGGGTCGTCGCCGACGCCACCGAGCAACTGAAGGCTGCCGGGGTGCCCAGCGCTGCCTCCGACGCACGATGGTTGGTCTGCCACCTACTGGGAACCTCCCCGGCGGGACTCCTGTTCGCAGGGCCAGTCACTGACGACGAGCGGTCCGAGATCGATGCCGCGGTGACACGCCGAGCGGCTCGCGAACCCTTGCAGCACATCCTGGGCACCGCCCCGTTCGGCGACCTGGACCTCGCGGTCGGGCCAGGCGTCTTCGTCCCCCGGCCCGAGACGGAAGTCATGGCCCAGTACGCACTGGACTGGTTGCAGCGGCTCGACCGTCGCGCCGAGGTCGTGGATGCCTGCAGCGGTTCCGGTGCCCTGGCGTTGGCGGTCGCATGCCACGTCCCCGCACATGTCACCGCGATCGAGGCGAGCGACGACGCGCTGCAATGGCTCGCACGCAATGTGACGGCCCACACTGATCGGGTTGCGGCCAGGGGTTCGGCAGTGACCATCGTCGCGGCTGACGTGACGCTGTCGGCCCCGTGGCCAACGCCAGCCGCTGTGGATCTGGTGGTCTGCAATCCGCCGTACATCCCCGACAACTGCATCCCGCGCGACCCCGAGGTCCGGGACCACGACCCAGCGATGGCCCTGTTCGGCGGCCGGGACGGCTTCGATGTGGTGCGCCCGGTCATTGCACATGCCGAGGCAGTGCTGCGCCCCGGAGGGCTGCTGCTGATCGAGCATGCCGACGATCAAGGCGAACCAGCGGGTGTCCCGGGACTGATTCGGGCCCACGGCGCATTCACGGATGTGTCCGACCACCCTGACTGGGCAGCACGGCCGCGGTTCACCAGCGCCACGCGCTCGTGACTTGGGCAACACGAATCACGGCGTTTGCCTGAAACAGGTTGAACCTGTCGAAATCTATATCTATCCAGATCATCCGACCCTGCCCGTTCGAGGGTCCGGAACGCGGGTTCTCGCAGAACTGGGTGTTGCGCGCGCCGGTTGAGGTCGAACATATGTTCGAATAAGGCAGGCAAGCAGGTCTGACCGGGTGACTCGGCGGGCGAGGGGTGGGGTTGTGATGACGGATGCACCAGGGGCTGATTCGGGTCGAGACGATCACTCTGGCAGCGACGGTCACGGCGGTCGTGAACCCCGCGACGCCGGGCACAGCAACGGCAGTGATTGCAGTGGTAACCGCGAGGGTTTGGATCTGGTGAAACGGGTGACGGCGGGGGCCGGGAACTGTCCGGAGGACGTACTTGCCCTTGTTGCGACGCTGGTGGCGGCGACGGAGACCCCGGTGGCGGGGGACTTGATCACGGGTGCGGGGTTGGCGGATCGGGTGACGGTGTTGGCGCGGCTGGTGGCGATCTTGGAAGCCGAAGCCGGACGTGCCCTGGCGGTCGCTGACCAGAACAGTGTGTTGCCGCATGCGCCGGTGACGCATTTGCAGCGGCATGCGAACTGGACGGGTCGGGCGGCGTCGGCGTTGACGGTGGCCAGTCGCTTCGCGGCCCGTCACCCGGATCTGGCGGTGCTGTGGCGCACGGGTCAGGTGTCCACCGAGGTGGTGGCTGCGATCGCTCGTGGCCTGCGAGGTGTCACCGCTGAGGTGGAAGCGAAGTTCCTGGACGCCGTGTGCGAGCAGTTGCCGGTGTTGTCACTGGCCGCGGTGAAGCTGCTGGTGTCCCAGACCCTGGATCACCTGCATCCGGAGGATCGGGAGGCGCAGGAGCAGACCGACTGGGATCGGCGGTGTGTGTCTTCGACGCGGCATGCGGGGATGACGATGATCCACGCCGACCTGCCCACCCTGGAGGCTGACGCACTGTTGACGGCGTTGAATGCGATTGCAGAATCACTTCGGGTCGAAGGGGATCGACTCACGGTGGGGCAACGCCGGGCGGATGCGTTGATCACCCTGGTCAACCGGGCTGCGGCCCACGGCGATGTCCCCGCCACCCGCAACGGCCTCCCCGTGGCCACGACCGTGACCATCGGGCTGGCGGAAGCCGACCGCGTCGCATCGCAGGCTCCTCGCGATCGCGGTGGTGAGTTGGCGACGGTTCTGACCACGCCCAGTGTGGGGGTCCAGGCGGCGACCCTGACCCCATCGCACGGTGCGACGGTGACCCTTGGGGATGCGGCGGCGCGGTTCCTGGTCTGCGCGGGCCGTCACACCCCGGTCCTGGTCGACGACATCCAGCACGCCGGTCGTCCGGTGGCCCAGACCCTGGCCCACGCCCGGCTACAGCCGTTGGCGGTAGGCCGATCCCGACGCCTGGCCACCAAAGCCCAACGCACCGCGCTGGCGGTGCGGGACAAGGGCTGCATCCTGTGCGGGAGACCACCCGCGGAGTGCCAGACCCACC
>CAZCRC010000092.1:0-8032 GCA_964500995.1 uncultured Actinomycetes bacterium | reverse complement strand
GACAGCCACCACTGCTCGGACGATCTGGCGGGTCGAGGCGCGGGCGCCGGGGGCCAGTGGGGTGTTCGACCTGTGCGAACGCGTCCCGGCGACCGGGGGTCGGGACCAGGTGTGGCTGTTGGTCGCAGTGGTGGATTGACGAAACACGAGGGCAGCCATCCCGTCGCCAGAGATCCCACTGATGGGGAATGAAGGGAAAAGGGGAGAAATGATGAGAGCACCGCAGGGCCCGGGGATACCGGTCGCGAGTGTCGAGTTGTTGTCAGCCGCGGTCACCGAGATTGAGGCCGCGGTGGTGCAGCCACACGCGGCGGACCGCTACATCCGAGGCCATCTGGTCGCGCGTCGGGCGGCCGCCGCGGTGCTGGCGGCGCGAGCGCGTCCCGACCGGAGTCGACAGCCGCGTAATGTCTGGGCACTACTGCCGCGGGTGGCTCCGGAACTGCGGGAGTGGGCGGAGTTCTTCGCCGCGGGGACCGGCAAGCGGATTGCGGCCGAGGCCGGGATGACCCAGGTGGTGAGCCCGCGGGAGGCTGACGACCTGGTACGAGACGCCCACAACTTCCTGGATGTCGTGGTGGCGGACCTGGTGCGTGGGATGGGTCGGCAGGCGAACTGATGGGAGTCGGATTCGGGCACTTGCACGTGGCGTCGGGATTCTCCCTGCGCTACGGCGCCTCGACTCCGGCCGATTTGGTCCGCCGCGCTGCCGAACTGGGACAGGACGCCCTGGCGCTCACTGATCGCGACGGTCTCTACGGTGCGGTCCGGTTCGCGCTGGCGTGCCGGGAGCAGTCCGTCGCGCCGGTGTTCGGGGTGGATCTGGCGGTGCGTCCCAGCGGGATCCTGCCTACTCGCTTCGGGGCAGGTCCAGGTGCGGGGAACCGGCGCCGCACCCCCGCTCGGGGCGGGTCCCACGTCGACGAGCGACTCCCGCGGGTCGTCATCATCGCCCGCAATCGCCGAGGGTGGGCGGCGCTGTGCCGACTGGTGTCGGCCGCCCACCTGACCGGCGAGCGGGGGACACCGGTCCTGGATCTGGCCGACATCGGGGAGCACGCCGGGGGTGGTGGCGACGTGGTGGTCCTGCTCGGGCCGGACTCCGAATGTGGCCGGGCGGTGGCGGCTCGGCGACCGGATCTGGCGGCGGCGGTCCTGCGCCGGTGGCAGGAGACACTCGGGGGCAGCGCCGCCCTGCGCATCGAGGTGGTGTGTCATCTGACCGCCATCCCCGACGCCGACCCGCGGCGCCCCTGGGTGAGCAGCCGGTCGTTGCCGTTGGCCGCGCGGATGTACCGATGGGCCCACGAGGTGCGGATCGAACCGGTCCTGACGAACGCGGTGCGCCACGCGGAGCCCCAGCAGGCCCGAGTCGTGGACGTTCTGGATGCGATCCGACGACTCGTCCCGTTGGCCGAGCGGCACTTGGACCGCGGGAATGGGGAGGGTTTCCTGAAGTCGGGGGAGCAGATGCTGACGGTCGCCGAACAGGTCGTGCGTGCCGCGGGTTTCGCTGATGCCCGGCCTCGGGCGGTGCGGTGGCTGGAACGCACGACTGCGTTGACCCGGTCCTGCGCCTTGGATCCGGTAGCCGACCTCGGCATCGGATCGGTCCACGTCCCCGAGATGTCGATCCTGACGCCGACCGCCGGGCAGCAGTCGGTCGATGCCCGGGCGGCGGACCAGATGCTGCGGCATCGCTGCGCCGAGGCACTGCCCCGGACGTACCCCACCCAGGCGGCGGCTCGGAACGCGCAGCAGCGCCTCGACGAGGAGTTGGCCACGATCGCCGAGTTGGGCTTCGGGGGGTACTTCCTGACCGTCGCCGAGGTTGTCGACCTGATCCGGCGGTTGGGGATCCGGGTCGCGGCCCGTGGCTCGGGGGCGGGCAGCCTGGTCAACCACCTGCTGGGGATCTCCGGGGTTGACCCGCTGGAGCACGGGCTCCTCATGGAACGGTTCCTGTCCCCGCTACGTCGTGCCCTGCCCGACATCGACATCGATGTCGAGTCCGCCCGGCGCACCGAGGTCTACGAGCACATCCTGGCGCGGTTCGGCGGGCAGCGGTGCACCTGTGTGTCGATGATGGACACCTATCGGGTCCGTCACGCGGTCCGCGATGTCGGCGCAGCGTTGGCGTTCCCGCCCGGCGAGATCGACTCATTCGCCAAGGCGTTCCCGCACATCGCGGCCCGTGACGCCCGCACCGCCCTGGCTGAACTGCCCGAACTGCGGGAGTCCGGACTGGGTCGGCTGGCGGCTGCTGGGCGGCTGGAGGTGTTCCTCGACCTCGTGCAGTCACTCGATGGGCTGCCCCGACACGTCGCCCTGCATCCGTGTGGGGTGCTGCTGTCCGACGCCACGATGTTGGACCGCACTCCCGTCGAGTCGTCGTGGCAGGGCTTCCCCATGAGTCAGTTCGACAAGGACGACGTCGAAGAGATGGGGTTCCTCAAGCTCGACGTCCTCGGGATCCGGATGCAGTCGGCCATGGCCCACGCCGTCGCCGAGATCCGCCGCACCGAGGACGTCGCCGTGGACATCGACGCCGTCGACCGCGCGGATGAGCAGACGTTCGAACTGATCCGCAGCGCCCGGACCCTGGGGTGCTTCCAGATCGAATCACCCGGCCAGCGGGAACTCATCGGCAAGTTCGCTCCCGAGAGTTTCGACGACCTGATCATCGACATCTCATTGTTCCGGCCGGGGCCGGTCAAGAGCGACATGATCACGCCGTTCCTCAAAGCCCGCCACGGCTGGCAGTGCGCCGATTACCTCCACGAGGATCTGCGCCCCGTGCTGGCCTCGACCGCGGGAGTTGTGGTGTTCCACGAACAGGTCATCCAGATGATCTCGGTGATCACGGGGTGCTCCCTGGCCGAGGCCGACGAGGCGCGCCGCACCCTGGGCAGCCCGGCGGGACAGGATCAGGTGCGGGGTTGGTTGTACCCCGCCGCGTTGGCCCGGGGGTATCGCCTCACTGTTGTGGAGCAGGTCTGGGACGTGTTACGGGCGTTCGCCTCGTTCGGATTCTGCAAAGCGCATGCTGCGGCCTTCGCGCTGCCCACCTATCAGTCGGCCTGGTTGAAAGCCCATCACCCGGCCGCGTTCCTGGCCGGCGTCCTCACTCACGACCCGGGCATGTACCCCAAACGGTTGATCCTCGACGACGCCCGCAATCACGGCATCGAGGTGCTCGGGCTGGACGTGAACCGTTCCGATCGCGAGTACCGGGTCGAGCGGGTCGCCGACCGATGGGGGATCCGCGTCCCCGTCACCGAGGTCAAGGGCATCTCCGAGGCCGAGTCGGTCGGCATCGTCGCCGCGCAGCCGTATCAGTCGTTGGCTGATTTCTGGCAGCGAGCGGCCGTGAGTCGTCCGGTGGCAGAACGGATGGTGCTCGCCGGTGCGTTCGATGAACTCCATGGAGTCGGCGGAGCCGCGGGGGTCGGCCGGGTCACCCGCCGCGACCTGTTGTTGCATGTGGCCGATCTGGATCGCTACAGCCGTTCCCTGCAGCGGGGCCGCGGGGTCCGGGCCGCCGCGGTGTCTGCCCGGGTGAGTGCCGCGACCGCAGACCCGCGCGATCCGGCTGCCGCGGCGCGGGCGCAGTCGCAGGCGCCTGCACCTGTCCGGCGCCCCGATCAGGTCACCGCGCAACTCGCCCTGGACTTGGCCGATGCTCCCGACCTCGTCGCCGCCAGCGGACTGCCCGAGATGAATCCGGCGGAGCAGGTACGGGCCGAGGTCGAGATTCTGGGCCTGGACGTCAGCGCCCACATCGTGTCGTTCTACGACGACATGCTCAGCCAGATCGGGGTCATGCGAGCGCAGCGACTGATGTCGTGCCGCGCCGACTCCGAGGTCCTGGTCGCCGGGGTCAAGGTCGCCACTCAAACCCCGCCGGTCCGCAGCGGCCGCCGGGTCGTGTTCCTGAGCCTCGACGACGGCACCGGCCCCATCGACGCCACGTTCTTCGACGACGCGCAAGGCCCGTACGCGGCGACCCTGTTCCACTCGTGGCTGCTGCTCGTACGCGGCAGGATCCGGCGGACCGGCCCCCGCGGTCTGTCGATCCGAGCGAGTGGCTGTTGGGAACTCGGGGGAGTCCGGCAACTCTGGCTGGATCAGGGTCTGGTCGGAGTGCAGCGGATGCTGGCCGAATCCGTCCCAGCCTCACACGGCGGGCCGGGGGTTGCGGCCGAGGACCGCAGCGGTGGCACCGCGGGTGGGATGGGGCAGCGGCGTCGGGTCCTGGTCCATGCCAGCGGGTTCCGGATGTCGCCCTACGCCGACATCACACCCGCCGGTGGGGACGTGAAACAGAATGCCCCACCGGCGCGCGACAATCGCGAAGGCGTCGAACCGAACGAGGCGCCCGCCAAGTTGTGGCATTCCAGCCCCGGCAGCAGCGGGTGGTGACGACCGTGTCCGGGCGATCGCGCCGATGGCGTCCGGTGGGAGGTGAGTGGTGTCCCGATCTCAGATCAGTCGGCCGCACGCCGCGGCACTGACCGACGCCGACGACCGGGGATGCTCGATCCTGCACGTCGACATGGATGCCTTCTACGCGTCGGTGTCGTTGCTGGATCATCCGGAACTGGTCGGCCGTCCCGTCATCATCGGGGGGAGCGCCAATCGGGGAGTGGTGCTCTCGGCCACCTACGAGGCACGGGCGTTGGGGGTCCACTCCGCGATGCCCATGGCCCGGGCCCGGCGGGCGGCGCCCCAAGCGGTCGTCATCGAACCCGACTTCCGCCGGTACAGCGACGCCAGCGCCGGCGTGATGGCGCTGTTCGGTTCGATCACCCCCCTGGTGGAGCCGATCAGTCTGGACGAGGCGTTCCTGGACATCTCCGGGGCCCGGCGGCGGCTGGGCTCCCCGCGGCAGATCGGCCAGTTGATCCGCGATCGGGTCCACGACGAACAGGGCATCACCTGCTCGGTCGGGGTCGCGGCGAGCAAGTTCGTCGCCAAACTGGCCTCGACCCTGAGCAAGCCGGACGGGTTGCTCGTGGTGCCCCCCGACCGGGTCATCGAGTTCCTGCACCCGCTACCCGTCGGTTCGTTGTGGGGGGTGGGGGACAAGACCGCCGAGACCCTGCATCGACTGGGCCTCACCACGGTCGCCGATGTCGCCGCCACCCCCGCGCAGACCCTGAGTCGGGTCCTGGGCGCGGCGGCGGGCCGACACCTGTGGGAGTTGGCGTGGGGGCGCGACCCACGCCCGGTGGTACCACGCGAACCGGACCGCAGCATCGGCGCCGAGGAGACCTTCGGCACCGATGTCGACGACAGCGACGTCGTCACCCGGGAACTGCTGCGGCTCAGCGACAAGGTGGCAGCGCGGATGCGGGCTCGTGGCTACGTGGGCCGCACGGTGCAGTTGAAGGTGCGGTTCGCGGACTTCACGACCATCACCCGGTCGCGCACCTTGAAGGACCCGACCGACGTCGCACGTGACATCTACACCGCCGTCGGGGGGTTGTTCGCCGCGCTCGATCTGCAACGGGCCCGGATCCGACTGGTGGGCGTTCGGGTCAGCGGCCTCGTCGACGAGGAAACCGCGCCGCAGCAGTTGCTGCTGGGAGACACCGGACCCGGCTGGCGGGACGCCGAGCAGGCGGTCGACCGGATCGCCGAACGGTTCGGGCGTGATGTCGTCAAGCCGGCTCGGCTCGTGCGGCCTCCCGATGCCTGAGCAACAGCAGCGCCCCCGCCGACACCGCCGCCACCCACCCGAATCCCAGCAGCCAACCCGCCACCACATCCGATGGCCAATGCACGCCCAGGACCAGGCGGCTGGGAGCCATCAGCACCCCCCACACCATCAGCGCCGACCCCAGAACGGCCCCGCGTCGACCGGCGACCAGGTAGAGCACGAGCACGCCGTACACGAACCAGTTCGTGATGCCCGCCAGCGAGTGGCCCGACGGGAACGAGAACCCCTCGGCGCTCCACAGCGGATCCAGCCAGACCGGTCGCTGCCGCGCCACAAGGTCCTTGAGCACCTCGGACAACACCGCACCACCGACCGCGGTCGCCGTCAGGTAGGCCGCTGGTCCCGGACGACGCGTGGCCAGCAGGCCCACCACGATCAGGCTCGTCAACGCCGCCACCGCCACCGGCGAGCCAGTCCAGGACTGGAGTTTCGCCCAGAAGAGGATCACCTGCTGATCGCGGACCCAGGTGTGGATGGCCGTATCAACGGCCAGATCGGCGTCGAGCAGAGCCGCCCAGCGGGCGTGGACCATCACGGCCAGCCCGATCGCCGCAGCAAGACACAGCAGCGATCCCCCGAACAGCGCAACGATCCCCATCGGGCCGGGCAGCCGACGACCGGAGGGGGCGACGGGGGAGACACCCCGCGCCCGACCTGCGGTGGTGTCAGTCGGCGTCATGGGGGGACAGTGCCATGGCGCACCGTCACCGCGCACGCCGGGTGGATTCCGGGGCAAATGGGGCGTGCGGATATCTGGGGGATCGGCCGGGAATCGTCGCGTTCCGGTCGCTACTCTCAACCTCACGCGTCCCATCATGGTCGCGGATGTGAACAGATGCTCAGTCCCGACTTTCCACACACCCGGCCCCGGCCTATTGTGGATGAGAAGAAGGAGGTGTCGCGTGCCCCTGTCAGACCATGAGCAGCGCCTGCTCGAGCAGATGGAGCGGGCTCTCTACGCGGAGGACCCCAAGTTCGCTGACTCCCTCCGAAAGACCCGACGTCCCGCGGTCGACCGCAAACGGATGACTCTGGGCATCGTCGGGGTGGCTGCAGGTCTCGCGATCCTGCTGGCAGGTGTCGCCACATCACTGCCGCTGGTCGGAGTTCTGGGATTCCTGGCCACCGTCGCGGGAGCGTTCGTGGCCTACAACGCGTTCAGCGCCAAAGCCACCACCGAGGCCAATGGCACCGCAGCTCCGCAGGCCGCGCCCAAGGCGTCCGCCGGCAATAACAGCGCACTGATGGATCGGCTCGAGGAACGGTGGCGCAAGCGCCGCGACGACCGCGACCAACTCTGAACTCAGTTCACAGACCCGGAAATGCCCTGCTTCGGCGGGGCATTTCGTTTACCCAGCCCGGAGCGGGCAACGGCAGAGAGATGGCCACAGTGGATGATGTTGCGCTGAACAAGGTCTTCCACGACCACGAGTGCGCCTACTACGACGAGCGCTTCGGGATCGTGCACGACGAAGCATCCGCCCGCAAGGCCCAGCAAGAGGTCGAGGAACTTCTTGGCGAGACGTTGCCGCCCGCGGCCGTGGTGCTGGATGTCGGCTGTGGGACCGGGTGGTTCGCCGCCGGCTTGGGTCGGGCGCGGCCGGACGTCACTGTCGTCGGACTCGACCTGTCCGCCGGAATGCTCGGCAAGGCAACGGAGGCCGGCGCCAGCCGTTTGGTGCAGGGCGACGCCACCCGGTTGCCGTTCGCGGATTCGTCGATCGATGTCGTCGTCGGCCGTGGCGTCCTGCACCACCTCCCGGACCCCCTGGCCGCCCTGGTCGAGTGGCGCCGGGTGGTGACGCCCGACGGGGCAGTCGTCCTGTCCAGTGAGCCCACCCCCATCGTGGAGGTCCACGGTGGCTGGCTCCTCAAGGGCCTGCTGCGACTGCCGGGTCTGCGTGGCGGGCTCCCTCCCGAGGATGAGTTCTGGGAGTTGGCGGCAATGGCCGCGAATCTGCACACCTTCACCCAGGCCGACCTCGCCGACCTGTGCCGCAAGGCGGGCTATACCGACGTCGACATCCGGACCTCAGGGTTCGCTGAGACCCTGCTCATGACCGCGTCCTATGCCAGTCACGGGCACGCGCCTGATCTGGCCGCTCGGGTGCCGTGGCGCCAGTTGACCGACGTGGGTGCCCGCAGTGACCGTCTGGTGTGGGACCGCGTCCTGCCCGCGAGCTGGCGGCACACCCTGACCGGTCGCCTCAGGTGAGGATCCGGCTCACAGCCCGTCGGCCCACGGCGGCGGTGTGCCGGCCCGGAAGCGCCGCAGATCGAAGGTGACGTACGCGCGACAGTCGTCGATGA
>CAZCRC010000091.1:0-8035 GCA_964500995.1 uncultured Actinomycetes bacterium | reverse complement strand
GCGAGGTCCAGGGTCGCTTCCCGCAGCGATTCGCGCCGGTTTGCCGGGTCCTGTTGGTAGGCCCGGCGGTCGCCGCTCAACGCGGATTCGACGGCGTCACGGAACGGTCCGTACCAGGCCGAGGCGTACTTGGCGGCGTAGGCCAGGATGATCACATCGGGGAACCCCGACACGTCCAACGCGGATCGAACGGCCTTCACTTGGCCATCCATCATCCCGCTGAGACCGACCACCGCCACGCCTGCGTCAGCCTGAGCGACAGCCATGTCCGCGTAATGGGCGAGGGTCTGGTCGTTGTCCACCTGGCCGCAGTCGTCCAAGACACCGCAGTGGCCATGGTCGGTGAACTCGTCCAGGCACAGATCGGCCATGACGACGAGATCGTCACCCGCCTCCTCGACGCACCGAGCGATGGCGCGGTTGAGGATCCCGTCAGGGGCGAAGGCCTGAGTACCGGTGGCATCGCGGTGCTCGGGGATGCCGAACAGCATCACGCCGCCCACCCCCGCTGCTGCCGCGCGTGCCACGGCATCGCCCACGGACGTCAGCGAATGCTGCACCTGTCCGGGCATGCTGTCGATCGGACGCGGCTCGGTGGCCGCCTCGGCCACGAACAGCGGCTGGATCAGTGACCGCGGCGACACGTCCCGCTCCGCCACAAGTCGGCGGATCGCCGGAGTACGCCGCAGTCGGCGCGGCCGCGGCGTGCTCACGTCAGGTGGCCTTGCGGCGCGATGACGCCCGGCGGCGACTGGGACGCCAGGTGGCCTCGCCCGCCTCGCTCGCCGCGACCCGCAGCGCATCGCCGTGTTCAGCCAGATTGCGGGCGAGCACCGGGACCTTCGGCTCGTCGGCGAGGACGTCGACGGTGAGACCGTGCTCCTCGGCCGTGCTGGCCGTCTGCGGACCGATGCAGGCGATCACGGTCGAAGCGTGGGGCTTACCCGCGATCCCGATCAGGTTGCGCACCGTCGACGACGACGTGAACAACACGGCATCGAAGCCACCGGACTTGATCGCCTCGCGGATGTGGGCAGCGGGCGGGGCGGCGCGCACCGTGCGGTAGGCGGTGACATCGTCCACCTCCCAGCCGAGTTCCTGCATGCCGGCGACCAACGTCTCGGTGGCGATGTCGGCGCGGGGCAGGAAGACGCGGTTGATCGGGTCCATGACCGAGTCGTACTCGGGCCATTCCGCGAGCAGTCCCTGGCTGGACTGCTCACCGCTGGGCACGAGGTCCGGGTTGACCCCGAACTCCCGCAGCGCATCAGCGGTGGCATCGCCGATCGCGGCGACCTTGAGTCCGGCGAAGGAGCGCGCGTCCAATCCGTATTCGGCGAACCGTTCACAGACCGCACGGACCGCATTGGTCGAGGTGAACACGACCCATTCGTAGCGGCCCGTCACCAGCCCCTGGACGGCTCGCTCCATCTGGTGCGGGGTGCGAGGTGGCTCGACGGAGATCGTCGGTACCTCAATCGGCACCGCCCCGTACAGTCGCAGCTGCTCGGACAGGTGACCGGCCTGCTCCTTGGTGCGCGGTACCAGCACCCGCCAGCCGAACAACGGCTTCGTCTCGAACCACGACATCGCGGCACGCTGGTCCACCACGTCACCCACCACCATCAATCCATTGCCTGCCTGCTTGCTGGCTTTGACCGCTGCGGGGAGGGTCTCCAGCGTCGCGGTCACGGTGCGCTGATCGATCGTCGTCCCGGCGCGCGTGAGCGCCACCGGGGTGTTGGCAGGCCGTCCTGCAGCCAGCAACCCCGCGGCGACATCTACCGCACGATCCGCACCGTTGAGCACGATCAGCGTCTCGCGGGTGCGGGCATGGGCGGACCAGTCGAGGTCGGTGTCAAAGGCATCGATGATCGCGACCTCGCGTGACTTGCCGCCGGTCAGACTGAACCCGGCGTACGCCGGCACCCCGTTGACCGGACTGACCCCGGGCACGATCTCGAAGTTGACCTTGGCCTTGCGCAGCGCCTGGACCTCGATCAACAGGGATCCGTCCAGGATCGGGTCGCCGCTGAGCAACCGGACGACCGCGACGCCCTTGCGGGTGTGTTCGGCGACCATCTTGGCGCGTGCCCGGTGGTCCAGCGGTAGGCCGTCGGTGCCGGTGGCGGTCACCACCCGCTCGTCGTCGTCCACGAGGTCGTGCGCCAGGTCGACGGCGTCCGCGTCGGCGATGATGATCTCGGCGCGCCCCAACAGTTGCACCGCCCTCACAGTGAGGAGATCGGGATCCCCCGGGCCTGCGGCGATCAGTGCAACTACTGACGACATGACGTTGCGCTCCTTCTTCATCAGACGGTTCCCCCTAAGAGTGGTTCGGCCCCCGCCAACAGTTGCTCGGCTGCGGCGTGACCCAGGGCGGTCGGGTCGGTCACGGCACCGGCCAAGGCAACGCGGACGCCCCCGGATCCGTCCTCGCCGAACACGATGCCCTGCAGGAAGATCTGATCGGCCACCACGGTCGCCAAGGCCCCCACCGGAGCCGTACAGCCCGCCTCGAGCCGAGCCAGCAAAGCCCGCTCGGCCGTCACGGCGGCGCGGGTCGGCGCATCGTCGAGCATCGCCACGGCCGCAACGGTGGCTCTGTCGTCGCCGCGAGCCTCGACCGCCAGGGCACCCTGCCCGGGGGCGGGCATCATCTGGTCGGCGGATAGCACTTCGGTGGCCCGGTCCGCACGCCCGAGGCGCTGGAGTCCCGCCATGGCCAGCAGGACGGCGGCCAGTTCGCCCCCCTCGACGTAACCGATACGGGTATCGACGTTGCCGCGGATGTCCACGACGGTCAGATCAGGGCGCAACTGCGCCAGCTGCGCTGCCCGTCGCGGTGCGCCAGTGCCGACCCTGGCACCGTGCGGCAGGTCGGCGAGGCCGCCCTCCCGAGCGACCACAGCATCGCGAACGTCCGCCCGGGTGGGGACCGCGGCCAGGATCAGGTCGGGGTGCGGGGCGGTGGGCAGATCCTTCAGTGAGTGCACCGCGAGGTCGGCGTCGCCGGACACCACGGCAGCCCGTACTGCGGCCACGAAGACCCCCACGCCGCCGATCTCACGAAGTGACGAGGCGTTGCGGTCGCCCTCGGACACCACCGGCACCAGTTGCACGGTGCGGCCGGTGACCTCGTGCAGGCGCTCGGCGATCAGAGTGGACTGCGCCATGGCCAAGGCGGAACGGCGGGTCGCCAACCGCAGCGGGGTCATGGCCGACCGCCTTCATCGTCGCGCAGTTCGCGCGGCAGGACCACGGAGTCGATCAGATCAACGGACAGGTCGAACAACGAGTTGAGCGCGTCGGCGTAGCGTTGCCCATCGGGGTCGGCGGCCAGTTCCTTGATCCGCACCGTGGGGGTGTGCATGAGCGTGTTGACGGTGCGCCGCAGGCTGTGTTCGATGGTCGCCCACTGATCCGCAGTCAAGCCGGGGAGCCGATCGCGCAGTCGGGCCAACTCGGCGTCCACCACAGCGGTCGCACGCCCGCGCAGACTCACCAGGACGGGCTCAACGGCCCGGGCGGCGCGAGCGGCGAAGTAGTCCTTGAGCTCATCGGTCAGGATCTGCGTGGCGGCGGTGGTGTCGGCGTGATCGGCGTGGGCCTCGGGCCGCTGGGACAGCGATGCGAGGTCGATGCGTGCAACTCCGGGAAGCGACGCGGTGTGGGGGTCGGTGTCGTGAGGAAGGGCCAGGTCCACCAGAACCAGCGGCCGCTCCGGTCGCCGCGCGAGGGCAGCCGCGACGGTCGCCAGATCGACGATGGTTCCGACTGCGCCGGTGCAGAAGACGGCGACGTCAGCGTCGGCGAGCAGGTCCGGTAGGTCGTCGAGATGGGCGCCGGTCGCATCGTAGGACTCAGCGAGCCGCTGGGCCTTGGCTTCGGTACGGCCGGCCACTGTCAGGGCGGCCACTCCCAGGCGACCCGCGTGGGCCACCGCCAGACCGCTCAACGATCCCGCACCGACCACGACGAGTGTGGCGTCGGCGGGCACGGGCCCCCCCAGCGCAGCGAGTCGTTCGAAGGCGTCCGCGTACGCGACGGTCACCACACTGGCGCCGGCACGGTCCAGCCCGGTCTCGGTGCGAACGCGCTTACCGACCCGCAGTGCGACCTGCGCGACCTCGTTGATTTCGCGACCCGCAGTCCCGGCTTCCTGTGCGTCCGCCAGTGAGTTCCGGATCTGGCCCAGGATCTGCTGCTCGCCCACGACCATGGAGTTCAGTCCGGCGCCCACCTCGAACAGGTGCTGCGCGGCACGCTCGTCGTAGTGGACGTAGCACTGGGACGTGACCTCGGTGAGCGACAGCCCGGCCGCCTTGGCCAGCGTCGCGGTGAGATCGTCGACAGCGGCGTGGAAGCGGTCCACTTCGGCGTAGATCTCGACCCGGTTGCACGTGGACACCACCAACGACTCCGCGACGTGCGGACTGGCCAGGGCATCGGCCGCGAGGTCACCGGAATCAGCCGCCGCCAAGGCCTCGAGCATCTCCATCGGCGCCGACAGGTGGTTGGCGCCCACCACCAGCAGAGTCACGCGGGCACCTCCCGCCGAGACGAGCCCGTGGCGGCGTCGCGCAGATCCAGTCCGGAGACGTCCATGGACTGGGGTACACCAGCGCCGTTCGTGGGTGCCTCGCCGCGGCGTTGCTGGGCGTGGAAAGCGAGGATCTGCAGTTCGAGGCCGAGGTCCACCTTGCGGACCTCGACGTGGGCCGGAACCGTCAAGACGGTGGGCGCGAAGTTGAGGATGCTCGTGATGCCGGCAGCGACGAGGCGGTCACAGACACCCTGAGCCGCCGCTGCCGGGGTCGCCACCACCCCGATGTCCGGGATCCTGGTGCGGGCGACCTCTTCGAGCTGCGCAGCATCGCCGATACGGACCGGTCCCACATGACGGCCCACCTGGCCGGCGTCGGTGTCCAACAAGCCGACCACCCGGAATCCTCGACTGGCGAATCCGGCGTAGGACGCCAGCGCCCGGCCCAAGTTGCCCGCACCGACAATCAGGACGGCGGCGTCGTTGGTGAGCCCGAGCCCGCGGGAGATCTGGTAGTTCAAGTAGGCGACGTCGTAGCCGACCCCCCGCACTCCGTAGGAGCCCAGGTGGGAGAGGTCCTTGCGCACCTTCGCGCTGTTCACCCCGGTCAGCTCGGCGAGTTCAGCTGAACTGACCGTGGCGACGTCATCGTCGAGAAGTTGTCCGAGGACCCGGTGATAGATCGGCAGGCGCGCCACCGTTGCGGCAGGGATGTCACGGCTGGGGACTGACCCCGGCGACTGCGACTGCGGCGACAACAGCACTCCCCATGCCCTCCGGGCACCCACCGTGAGTTCGCCTCGCGGTGTGGTGGTTACCGGTGCTGCGGGCTCCCCGCAACGCGCTCAGGCTACGAGCGGGTTACGGCGATCACAAAAGCACGAAGGAGGGGGTGGCCGTTTATCGGACGCAGGATCTGTGCTAATGGGACGCCCAATTCCTGACCTCCCGCGGCGGTCACGAGCCACGCCAGTAGCGATCGTCTAAGAGGGCGGCAGCCCCCACCAGCCCTGCGTCCGGCGAGGCAAGGACGATGCGACACCGCTGCACGAACTCCAGTCCCGCGTGCCGCCGGAAGGACTCGTACACCGACGGAAGGATGAGATCCGCGGCGTGGGAGATGCCGCCCCCGATGGACACCACCTCCAGGTCCGCGACGGCCGCTACCGACGCGATCGCCGTGCCCACCGCACTGCCGCACCGCTGGAACGCCGCCTGCGCGACCTGGTCCCCGGTGCGGGCGGCCGTGGCCAACTCCACGGCATCCCCGGTCCCGGTCGCTCGCCACCCCTGCGCCAGCGCCCATGCGACCAGCGCGGGCCCCCGGGCCACCGCCTCCAGGCACCCGTGACCGCCGCAGGCGCAGGGCGGGCCGGTGGGATCGACGACGATGTGGCCGATGTGCCCGGCGTTGCCACTGGCGCCTCCGATCAGGCGACCGTCGCTGATGAGACCGCCCCCCACACCGGTTGACACGACCATGCCCAGGATGTTGTCGCACCCACGATTCGCGCCCATGAGGTGCTCGCCGATCGTCAGCGTCACCGCGTCGTTGTGGATGCGGGTGGGCAAGCCGAACTCGGCGGCCAACCGGTCGCGCAGGGGAAAGCCCCGCCAACCGGGGATGTTCAGCGGCGAGACGTCGCCACTGGGCCACATCATGGGCCCACCGCACCCGATGCCCAGGGCCGCGACCGGACCGGACCGGGTCGACAGGGCCGCATTGAGCACGAACACCGCGGTGTCGAACAGCGCCTCGGCGTCGGCCCCCGGCGGAGTCGGTGTGACCGCGTACTCGACCAGTCGGCCGCTGGCGTCGACCAGTCCGGCGGCCATCTTGGTCCCGCCCGCGTCCAGGGCCAGGGTGGTGGCGTCAGTGGCAGTCACTCCCGCTCGGTCACCACGGCGGTCCCGTGGGCGGAGAACTCGGTCAGATCCCCCCAGGGGCGGATCTCGACGGCCACCCCGACCACGGCAGTCGCACCCATCGACGCGGCATCGGCCGCAAGTTCGGACAGCACCCCACGCCGCGCGCGGGCCAGCGTCGCCGCAGGATCGGCAGCAGCTGCGGGGAACTGTCCGACCAGATCGGCCTGGGACACCACGGCCACTCCCACCGCCGTGCCCACGGCGGCGACGATGCGGTGACCGGGGCAGGTGTCGCCCGGCACCACCACCACCGCGGGGCTATCTCCCGACGCAGTGGCTGGCCCTTCGACAGCCGCCGGTGGTTCCGGCTCCTCGACCACCTCAAGGGCAGCGACCTCGGCGGCGAAACCGGGGTACAGGTCCTGGGCCGAGGTCGTCGTCGGGGAGTCGAGAGGGGACGCCTCAAACGCGATTGGCTCGGCCACCACGGCCTCGGCCACCACGGCCTCGAACGCGATCGGTTCGGCCTGAGCGACGGGTTCGGCGGCGACGGGCTGCGGCGTCGGTTCGGGAGTCGGTTCCGGTGCCGGAGCGGGAATCGGTTCGACAGGTGTCGCCGCAGCGGCCGGCTCGGGGGTCGGTTCGGTGATCATGGGGCGGGTCTGATCGGTCCACTGCGCACCGTCCCAGTACCGCAACCCAGCGGGGTCCTGCGGATCGGCGTACCAGGCGGCGGGCGGGAGCATGCTGGAGTCGGTCATGCCGCGAAGCGTAGTCACGACCGGCGTGCGGGCGCAGCGGGTTCGCGGGTTGCGATCGTCGCGTGGCAGCCGGTGCCGCGTACGCTGCCAGCGTGAGTGAAGCATCGACGTCGCGGATCCGGTTGCGGACCCGCGCAGCCATCGCCGCCGGCAAGACCGCGTCCGCCCTGTCCCGAGCCGCCGGCCGCGGCGAGGGAATGGTGATCGGCGGCCAGGTGATCCTGCGGCTCGCACCGGACGCCATCGCAGAACTGGCCGGAGGCCGGGTCGCGGCCCTCGTGTCGGCCACGAACGGCAAGACCTCGACGACCAAGTTGCTCGCCACCTCGCTGGAGCAGTCCGGGCCGGTCGTGAGTCAACCCACCGGCGCCAACATGTCCACGGGCATCGTCATGGCCCTGTCAGACGCCGACCGCAACGGCACCGTGGTGCTCGAGGTCGATGAGGCCTACCTGCCCCGGACGATGGCCCAGACTCACCCCCGCGTCGTGCTGCTTGGAAACCTGAGCCGGGACCAGTTGGACCGGATGAACGAGGTCGCCATGACCGCCCGCCGGTGGCGCACCATGCTGGCCGAGCACCCGGACGTCATCGTGGTCGCCAATGCCGACGACCCCATGGTCGAGTTCGCGGCCAGCCAGTCCCGCACGGTTGTCTGGGTCGGAGCGGGACAGGTGTGGACGTCGGACTCGTCGGTGTGCGCTGCCTGCGGCAGCCTGCTGGCCCGCGGCGACGACACCTGGTCGTGCCCCGGTTGCGGCCGCCGTCGGCCCGACCCCCAGTGGCACCTGGCCGACGGGGCGGCAACAGGGCCGGACGGCACCCGCTACGACCTGTCGGGACTGCAGTTGCCCGGTCG
>CAZCRC010000090.1:0-8090 GCA_964500995.1 uncultured Actinomycetes bacterium | reverse complement strand
GGATCCTTCGGGTCTCTCATCGCATGGGGGCGCCCCTGCGGCTGGGCCTACTGTCGTGGCCCACCATGAAGTGGCTGCTCAAGGAATCGAAGGTGTTGGGTGTCTTCACCATCGTGAACATGGCGGTGTTCCGCATTGACACCATCATGCTCGGCAGTCTGGGGTCGATCGCTGACGTCGGCTACTACGCGGTTGCCTACAAGATGTTCGAAACGGTCCTGTTCCTGATCTGGTCGGTCGCTCGAGTGGCGGCACCGGAGATCGCTTCCGCAACAGCGATCCGGACCGCCCGAAGGACGTATGAGACGGCCGTTGCGTCAGCGTTGTCCGTCATCACTCCGTACGTCGTGGTCCTGATCGTGAGCGGTGGCGCGGTCGCAGCCCTGATCTTCGGTGCGGACTACCAACAGGGCGCCGATGTCGCCACGGCATGGTTGGGATTGGCCCTCATCCCCTACACCGTTCAGTATCTGTCGGGGTCCGCCATCATTGCCCGGGGTCACAACGTGACAGTGCTGGTGGCATCGGCCACAGCGCTGGTCGTCAACGTCGGTCTCAACATCTGGCTCATCCCGACCTACGGTGCGGCGGGCGCAGCATTCGCCACGATGGCGACCTTGGTCGCGCAGGTGGCAGTTCTCATGGTCACCGTGGTCCGGGCCTTCTCGGGTGTGTCGCTCTGGCGCCCCCTGCTGCACCTTCCGATCGCGGGCCTCGCCATGGTGCCCATCTTGCTGTGGGATGTTCCGATCATCCTCAGTGCACCACTCGCTGGGATCGTGTACGTCTTGGTGTGGTTTGCCGTGGGTAGAGTGATCGACCCCGCGGCCGTCACTGGTGTCATCGACCTGATGCGCCGAGAGAAGAAGGACCTCGAGGAGGAGGCGGCATGATCCGAGTCGCCGTCGTCTCCGCCTTTGCCACCATGGGGGGATCCGAACAGTGGATCTTGGGTGTGATGGAGCACGCGGGCCCCGACCTGCAGTGGCGATTCGTGGTCCTGCAGGAAGGCTCGTTCGCCGACGAACTTCGTGAGCGGGGGATCCCGGTCGATGTCGTTCCCACCGGGGCGGCGCCGTGGCAGATCGTGTCGTCGGGTCGACGGGTGCGCCAACTGCTTGCGTCGGCTCCGCCGCAGGTGATCATCGGCAATGGCATCAAGGCGCAGCTGACGGCCATGTCGGCTGCCCGCTCGCTCCACGTGCCCACTGTGTGGGTCAAACACGACCATTCCTTCGACCGCTGGCTTGCGCGACCTCTCGGGCGCTCGGTCACCGCCGTTGTGACGACGGCTTCCGAGGTGGGTACGCCCACAGGTCGCCGCGACCTGGTCGTGATCGAACCCCCCCGACCCCCGGAGCCGCTATCACAGACCGAGGCCACCGACGTGTTGATCGATCACGGGTGGACTCCGACGCACCCGACGGTCGCGATGATCACGCGCTTGGTTCCGTACAAGGGCGTCGACGTTGCCATCGAGGCGCTCGTCGACGCTCCCGCCTGGCAGCTGCTGGTCATCGGCGGCGAGGACGCCGCCGCCCCCGGGGAGCAGCAGCGGCTCGAGGACCTGGCGGCGAACCTCGCAGTAAAGGATCGGGTCACGTTCACCGGGCCCATACCGCAGGCCGGTCGCACGCTCACCGCCGTTGATGCGCTCACCGTCCAGACCCGACCCGGCGGCGGCCGCAACTCCCCTGACCGGGAGGGGTTCGGCATCGTGGGCACCGAGGCCATGCTCGCTGGGATCCCGGTGGTCATGGCTGGTGACGGTCCGATCGCGTCCCGGCTGGCAACGCCGAACGGCCCGGCGGGGCTTGTGGTCGCGCAGTCGGACCCCGCCGCGACAGCAGCGGCGCTTCGGCAGTTGGACGACGAAGCCGAGCGGCTGCGGATGGGTCGGGCGGGTCGAGGCGCCGCCGAGAACCACCCGGACGACGAGCAGGTGGCCCGCCGCATGGTGGACGTACTGCAGCGGGTGGTCGGGTGAGCACCCTGCTCACCCTTGCCATCCTGGGGGTCGTGGCGCTTGCCGCCGGGTCGGTGCTGCTGAAGCATCCGGAATGGGCCGTGGTGGGCCTGTGTCTGGCATCGCCCGTGGGTCTGTTGTACGTGGGAGCCGCTCAAGTCATCACGGTGGTGGCGATCGGTGTGATCGCCGTCATGATCGGGTCGAGGTGGAGCGCCGGCGAGCAGCCGTTCCCACCCATCGCCCTCAGCGGCGCGATCCTGTTCTGGACTGTGACCGTCCTCGCATCCATGGTGCTGTCGCCGTACCCCGCCGATGCCGCCCTGTTCGGTGGGTGGCTCATCGTGTCCGGCCTCCTGGCATTGGCGGTGCCCGGCATCGTGGACACCCGACAGCGCTTGCTCCCGGTGGTCTATGCCTGGCTGATCAGCGCCATTCTCATTGTGGCCGCCGGCCCGTTCATCAAGGCGCCCACGCCGGCTCAAGAGGGCGAGACCGAGGCCTCATACGGGGGTGCTGTGATCGTGGGCCGGGCCACCTCGGTCTTCGGGCAGCCCAACGAGTACGGCGTGTACTGCATGATGCTGCTGATGGTGGCGATCGCCGTGGTCATCAGGTCGCGCGGCGTGCTGCGCTTGGTGGCGGCAATCGCCACCGTGGCCACGATCACCGGGCTGGTGCAGTCGTATTCGCGCGGGGCCTGGATCGGCGCGATCTTCGGACTCATTGTTCTGATGGTGGTCGAGCCGCGCGCCCGAAAGCCAGTGCTCGGCACGGGACTGGCAGTCGTGGCCGGGCTGGCGGCGTACGCAGCGCTGGTCCCCGCCAATCCCACGATCGACCTGATCACCAGTCGGTTCGACTCGATCGTCAATCCTGCCGCCAACCCCAACGATGAACGTCCGGCCATCGTTGCCGAGGGGGTACGGCAGTTCGCTGCCTTCCCGTGGTTCGGCGTGGGACCCAATGCGTTCTCAATCGAAGGTGCGACGAGTCGATCTCTTGAGCAGACGGTCGGTGGCGTTCATGCCCACAACACTGTCCTGACCGTGGCTGCCGAGCAGGGACTGCTCGGGGTTACGGCCATGATGGCGATCATGGCCGTGGTCGTTGTGACGTGCGTACCGGTGCTGCCGATCGTCGTGCGTCGCATGTCCGACGGTCGAGACTCCGGCGGCGATTGGGTATCCGCTGTCCTCGTAGGGTCGGTCGCGGCCCTCAGCGCAATCATGGTGTCCGGCATGGTCGATGCGCCCCTGCGCAACGCGCTCATGCGCACCACATTGTGGTTCACCGTCGGAATGGCCGTGACAGCAGGTGAGATCCTGCGTCGTCACGGTTCCGGCACCGAGCCAAGCGACGTCACGGCAATCGAGTCAGTTGGTTTACCCGACGTGTCACCCGAAATGAGTAGCAGGGTGACCGGTACTGATGCCGACACAGTCATGAATGCCGGAACAAGGTTGCGGCCCAGACTCAAGTAGGGGCCAGGGTGCGCCGATTCATCATGTGTGGGTACCAACAGCACAACGACCTGGCGGCCATGGGTCGTCCTGTTCGCCATGCTGACCCTGCTGGCGTCGCTGATCATGGCACCGACGCTGTCTGTTGATTCCGTTGCCGCGGACTCCGCACGGTCCGAGCGGGTAAAAGGTGGCAAGAAGGCGCCAAGGGCCCAATCGGGCTCCGCACCAGAATTCGGGGTCCAGTTCCACGGGACCTGGGGTGACTACAACGATGCCAGTAGGGCAGCCGTGCTGGAGACTTTGGGCGACAACGGCGTTTCGACGGTCCGTATCGATGTCTCGTGGCGCATGCTGCAGCCCTCCGGACCTGGTGAATTCGACGAGTGGGGCGTTCGTCAGGTGGACGCCGCGATCGGTGCGGCGATGGCGCGCGGGTTGCGTCCCCTCGTGACCCTATGGATGGCGCCCGAATGGGCGACGGGATCCAGCGATGAGCGTGTTCCGCCGAGTTCCCCCTCTGCCCTGTCCGCTTGGAAGGGCTTCGCCCAAGCCATGGTGGAACGCTACGGCGCACGGGTTGACGCGTGGGAGATCTGGAACGAGCCGAACCATGGCGACTTCATGCGGGGTGCTTCGCCGACCACCTACGCCCAGGTGCTGCGTTGGGCGCATGCGGGAATCAAGGGAGCAGATCCCACCGCGACGGTGGTGTTCGGGGGCACCCAGTACGTTGACGTCTCCTGGATCAAGAAGGTTCTTGCTGCTGGTGGCACCACCTATGACGTCATGGCCGTCCACCCCTACCAGGGGGTCGCCGACGAAGCTCCCGAACTCCCCGACAACGGAACGATGTACCGGCTCGGCCGCGTTCCCGCCCTGTACGCGTTGATGCGCAAGGAGGGTCACGCGAGTCGGCCGATCTGGTTCACCGAGTTCGGTTGGCGTGCCAGCCCCACACCGGCGGGTGCCCCGCATTGGAAGCGTGGCGTCAGTCCCAAACGCCAAGCGGCGTTCCTGACCAGGACGCTGACACATGTCGCCAGCACGATGCCCTTCGTGGAGCGCGTCTACTGGTACACCGATCGTGCCGACAGCGCCACTGCCAAGAAGGCCGGCTACGGCTTGGTGTTTCCCGATGGCTCTCCGACGCGGGCGCTCAAGGCGGCGGGGTCCTACCTGTCCACCAGTCGCTGACGCCACTGTCGTGCTTCGCGCAAGGTGGCGTGTGCCAAAGCGATGTTCCCTGGGTTCTGATGCTTTCGGGGGGCGGCGAGGTTCTCCGCCAACTGTCGTAGCGCCAGCCAATGGATGAGCACTCCGAGGTTCGCACGACGGTCTGCGGGTATCTGCGCGACCAGGGTGTCGATCAGGAGGTCGCGGTCCTCCCGGCGGTTCAGCGTGGACCATAGTCGGATCGGATCGGTCCCCAGTGGGCCGCGCCCGACGAACTCCCAGTCGATGATCCGCACGCCGGCCGGCGACCACAGGACATTCGCATTGCTGAAGTCCCCGTGAACCCACGTGTCGGTCGGCAACTCGGCTGTCGCCGCCCGGGCCCGACGGAACTCGGCCAGCGGAAGCCGCCCGATCACTGCCCGTGCCAGCCGTTGGGGCAGATCCCGACTGCGGCCCTTCCACTCAGACACGGCGACAGGGGGAGGATCTGACGCCTCTCCGATGCGGGTTGCCGCCGCCATGGCCGCATGGACGTAGTCGGCTCCCTGACTCGGCAGGACCTGGACCCGTTCGCTGATGAGCCAGCCCTCACCTGCGGCCAGATCTCTTGGCACGGGTACGCCGTTGCGTGCGGCCCAGGACCGGGCTGCCGCTTCGTGGGCCAACTGGTCGACCGCGGAAGTGTTCTGCGCGACCCCAACGATGACGGCCTCGTCCGCTGCCGTTCCGGGCAGGGTCGCCACCCACCGATCGATCGGTCGGGGTGGGCCCGCCTTCTCCAGCGGTCGCGGTGGTGGATCCGCGACGACCAGGGAGCGCCAGCCACCGGGGTCGACCGACGGTGGCGGGTCAGAGGCTGTCGCGCCACCTGTCAGGCGTCGGACCGGGCCCAACTGCCGAGCGAAGGTCCACCATGGGCCAGGGTCGTCGCTGGCCCACCACGAGCGCTCCGAGCCCCGACGCTGCAACGGCGGATGACCCGTGGCCGTGGGTGTACTCCGCTGCGCGAGAAAGGCCTTCTGGTCCAAGATCCCCACGACGTGCCGAATCCCGTCCACCTCCCGACCTTCGGGGACCGGCCGACCGGTCAGCACTAGATGTAGTGCCCGGACGACGTCGACGTCCGCACTCGATCGGAACGTGCGGAACTGCGCCCCCCGGCGCGGATTGAAGTCGAGCAACTTGAACACCCCGTCTCGTTCGTCCAGGCGCCAGTCCATGTCGCATACCCCGGAATACCCCACCTTCGCGCAGAACTGCATCGCGGTCTCGATCAGCCCGGCGTTGTAGCGGGACTCCGACAGGGTTCCGACTCCGGTTGCATCAGGGAAGGCCCGCAGTTTGCGCCCCGAGAAGGCGGCGGCGGGGCGGTGGTTGTCGGTGAGCGTGGCGGCTACGTACCAGTCCTGGCTGGTCGCCTGGGGGAGGAACTCCTGGATGACCAGCGGTGTGCCGGGGGTCCAGTCGGCCAGGAGGGCCGCGAGGGCGGCGTGGTCGTCGACCTTCGTGGTCGCGGGGACCGACCGGGCGACGAGCCGGCTGAACGGTTCCGGATTCTTGACCACCAGCGGGAATGCTGCCGTCGCGGCGAACTGGGCCACCTCGTCCTGGGTTCGGGGAGCGATCGTGCGCGGCGTGGGGGTGTCGGTCGCCGCGCAGAGTTCAGCGAGCGCCCCTTTGGCGGCCAACCGATCGGGTAGGTCGGGGGCGATGTCCGGAAGCAACAGCACATCGGCAAGGTCCGTGCGCCGCCGGGCGAGCAGGACCGCCGACTCGTCGTCTCCCGCGATTGCCACGGCCTGGCGGCCGATCGTGCGACACGCGTCACGAATTCCCGCCACCAAGGTGTCCTCGGACTCCCCGCCAGTCGTGCGCCACGGGATGACGCCGGTCAGGTACTTCGATGCGGTGACCGGGTGATCGGTGTCGGCCAGTGCCACGTAGACGGGGATGCCGACTCGTCCGAGGGTTCGGACTGTCGCCACGGCGCCGTAGTCCCACGCGTGCTCACCGATCATGAGCAGGAGGGCTGGAACAGAGGTGTCGTAGTCGGCTCTGGTCATCGACGCACCTCCATAGCGGCCCCATCGTGGCATGGTCGGGCTCCCGATGGCCCTGTGAATCAGGGAGCTGGTCAGACAGACGTATCGGATGCGGCAAGTGCGACAGCCGGAGGACACCCCGACTGACTGACCCGACCTGTCGATTGTCGGAGTCGTGAGGCAGGATCGGCATCGGAGGCAACCATGGACAATTTCGAGATCGTCGAACTCACCCCTCAAACAACCGCCGTCGTGCGCGCCACCGTCGCCTGGGCTGACCTGAAGTCACTCTTCGACCGCGGCTTCCGCGAGGTCTTCACCACCGTCGCCGCACAGGGCGGGCAACTGGCCGGAGCCCCGTTCGGGTACTACCCCACGACGCCGGGCGAGACCGTGACCGTCGAGGTCGGCGCTCCGGTCACGGCACCGATCACGGCTGCCGGTGATGTGACGCCCGGGGAACTGCCCGGCGGCCGCGCCGTGCACACGATGCATGTGGGCTCGTACGAGGACCTGCCGCGCACGTACGAGGCGATCGGGACGTGGGCGGCGCAGCAGGGTCACACGCTGGCGACCGCCATGTGGGAGACCTACCTGGACGATCCCAGCGCCGTGACCGACCCGGCCACCCTGCGCACCGAGATCCACTGGCTGCTCGCGGACTGACGTCAGTCTCGGGTGCGTAACAGCGCCCGGCCGCCACTGGGCGGGACGTTGATCACGAACGTACGCTCGTGAGGTGGCTTCCCCCCGGCAGAACCCCTCGATCCGCGGTACGCGCGTGTCCTCGGGCAGCGCCAAGAGGCCGGTCGCAGAGCCGCTTCCCGAACCGGAAGTCGTCGCGGACCCCACCCGGCCAAGGCAGGTTGTGAACTATGTCATGCAGCGCCGCGCGGCGCTCCGGGGTTTGATGCGCGGCGGATTGCGGGATGACCCGTGCGACGCCGACCCGATGTTGCTACGCACTGCGAAGTACCACGGGGAAGCCGCCGGACGGCCGTGTCCGGTCTGTCGCAGGACGGATCTGACGCAGTTGACCTATACGTTCAGTCCAGAGATGGGCGAGACCTCGGGTCGCGTCCGGGCAACAGCTGAATTGACGACATTGGCGTACGAGTTCGGGGCCTTCCGGGTGTATCTCGTGGAGGTCTGCCGACACTGCCACTGGAACCATCTGGTGGTCTCGTACGTCCTTGGTGATGGGAACCCGCGCAAGCCCGCGGGCAAGAGGAGTACTTCGTGATCAACTACCCGCGGTCGGAGAAAACCGGCCTTGGAAAGCTGATCCCTTCATGGAAGCTCGTGCTGGGAGGCCTACTCACGCTGGCCGTCGTCGGCGCCGGCATGTTCGCGATCGCCGTCTACATCCTGCCCGTCCCCCAGCCCAACGACGTCGCCATCGCCGAGACCACCAAGGTCATGTACGCCGACGGCAAGACC
>CAZCRC010000089.1:0-8163 GCA_964500995.1 uncultured Actinomycetes bacterium | reverse complement strand
GGCAACTTCATGTTCGAGGTCGATGCTGTGATCGCAGGCGCCCCGGAGGTCTTCGCCCCGGGCCAGTCGACCCTGCTGTTCCTGCCGATCGCGCACGTGTTCGGACGCGTCATCCAGATCGCCTGCATCCGCGGCCGGATCCGGTTGGGTCACACCGCTGACGTCGCCAACCTGCTGCCGAACCTGGCCTCATTCCAGCCGACCTTCCTGCTCAGCGTCCCCCGCGTCTTCGAGAAGGTCTTCAACAGCGCCCAGGCCAAGGCCGTTGCCGGCGGCAAGGGAAACATCTTCAACGCCGCCGCCGGAACGGCGATCGACTACAGCAAGGCCCTGGACAACGGCGGCCCCGGGCTGTTCCTCAAGCTCAAGCACGCCCTGTTCGACAAGCTCGTCTACGGCAAACTGCGTCAGGCGATGGGCGGCAACGTCAAGCACGCAGTCTCCGGCGGTGCCGCACTCGGCGATCGCCTCGGCCACTTCTTCCGGGGCATCGGCATCACGATCCTCGAGGGGTACGGCCTGACCGAAACGTCGGCCGCCTCGACGGTGAACCGCCCCGACGGGATCAAGGTCGGATCCGTTGGGCGCCCCATCCCGGGAACGTCCGTCAAGATCGCCGAGGACGGCGAGATCATGCTGGCCGGACCGCACATCTTCCAGGGCTACTGGAACAACGAGGCCGCGACCAAGGAAGCGATCGAGCCCGACGGCTGGTTCCACACCGGCGACATCGGCCAGATCGACAACGAGGGGTTCGTCCGGATCACGGGCCGCAAGAAGGAACTCATCGTGACTGCGGGCGGCAAGAACGTCGCCCCCGCCGTTCTGGAGGATCGCTTGCGCGCCCATCCGCTCATCAGCCAATGCATGGTCGTGGGCGACGCCAAGCCCTACATCGCCTGCTTGGTGACGCTGGATACCGAGTCTCTCCCGGTGTGGCTGGAGAACAACGGCAAGCCCGCCGACACTGCCGTGGCGGACTTGGTGTCCGATCCTGCGGTGACGGCCGAGATCCAGAAGGCCGTGGACGAGGCCAACAAGGCCGTGTCCAAGGCCGAGTCGATCCGCAAGTTCGCGATCCTGCCGGTCGACTGGACCGAGGAGGGTGGCCAGTTGACTCCGTCGCTGAAACTCAAGCGCAACGTGGTCATGTCGGAGTTCGGCGACGAGGTGGAGGCTTTGTACGCGTGAACGACTCCTGACCCGGGCGGCGCAACCTGCCCACATGAGTCATCGTCGGTGGCGGTCATCCCTGTGGGGGTGGCCGCCACCACTCATTTCGAGCACAGCTAACCGGCACGGGTGGGTCGTACCTCGCGGGGGTCCTGCAACGGCGGGACCAGGCCACGGTCGGCCAGTACGACGAGTGCGTCGGCGGCCGCCCGATCGAACTCCGGGGGGCCCAGCAGCACACTCACGACACAGTCGTGGCAGGCGACGGCACGCACGGGGCAGGTCGCACAGTCGATGGCGATCGCATTCGAGTCAGTCACGGCGACTCCCTCATTCCTCCGCCGGTCGGCGGCTGGTGGTCCGTGACGGACGCTACGGCGGGGGTCCGACAGTTCGGCGACGACGTGCCTGCCCAGCAGCGTCAATGGGGGTGACGATGGTGCAGGTCGGGGTAATGCGGGTGCTCATGAGTGAGGGGGCCGTGGCGGTGGCGCTGCACCGCGCCGTCTGCCGACTCATCGCTGTGCTTGCTGGCGTTGGCGTGGTGAGGGTCGTCGGGATCGTACGGATGCTCGTGAACCAACTCCTCATGGGAGTGCCGGTGTCGGTGGGACTCGCTCAGGTGCAGCCACACCCCGATTCCCATCAGGACACCGGCGACGAGCAAGGGGACCGTCACTGGCTCACCGAGGACGGCGACTGCCACCGCTGCGCCAAAGAAGGGTGCGACGGAGAAGTAGGCGCCAGTTCGGGCAGTGCCCAGCAGGCGCAGGCCCACAACGAACAGCGCCAAGCTCGCCCCGTAGGCGAGCGCTCCGACCAGCATGGCGGCCGCGATCACCGGTGGGGGTGGCCAGGAAGCTCCGAGCGCCACGGCGAGCGTCAGGTTCACCGTCCCCGCCACGAGTCCTTTGATCATGGCGACCCAGGTGGAGTCAGCAAACGACACCCGCCGGGTCAGGTTGTTGTCGATGGCCCACAGCAGGCAGGCTCCGAGTACGGCCAGGGCTGGCCAGAGTCCCGCGAACTGCGCTTGACCGGGCCAAGTGAGCACAACTGCGCCAGCGACGATGGCGAGCATCCCGAGGGCGACGCGCCGGTCGACGTTCTCCTTGAAGGCGATCCAGGCGATGAGCGCGGTGAAGACCGCCTCGGCATTCAACAGCAATGACGCTCCGGTCGCGGGCATGGCTGCCAGCCCGGCCAGGAGCAGCACGGGCGCGGCGATGCCCCCACATACGACGGCGCCAGCCAGCCACGGCCATTCCGATCGTGCCAGTCGGACACGTGGCGCGCGTCGGGTGGATCGCCACAGAAGGAGGCCGACCCCGGCGCCGAGGTAGAGCAGTCCGGCCAGCAGCCAGGGACTGACATCGGTCAGGAGCGCTTTGGCGAGCGGTGTCCCGGCGCCGAACAGCAGTGCGGCACCCAATGCCGCAGCCACCCCCTGGTTGCGCAGGACGCCTGAGTCGATCCACCGAGCCACAACCACCACTATCCGCGTTCCGAGGCCGATCTGGTGCGCCGTCGACCGGATCGGAACCCTGCTCCCCAGTGCGCAGATCTGCCAGCCGGTGTCGGAGTCAGGGAGTGCCGCCGAGTCCTGCTTCTCCCGAGTCAACGCCGCTGGCCCCCGGCTCGCCGGAAGGGCGCGGCACGACCGTGATGCGGTCCGAGGCGCCGCACCATCGGCAGGTCACCCGTTCGACAACCTCGGCGAGGACCTCGGTCTCCTCGACCACCGGCTCCCCCGCCATCGAGAAGTGCCAGTACTCCGCCACGACGCGGGAACGCTGGACGTCGAACCGCGTCAGGTTGCCGCAGTGACCACAGCGCCACCGACTGTCCGGATCCGGGATCGCGTACGGCTCCGCCGCTGGGGATGATGCGTCGGTCACGGGGACCACCCTCCTGCACGTGGACCGGAGTGAACCGGACCGGTACTGCCACCACGACGCTTGTTCCGACGGGTGACGAACGTGCGACACACTATCGGCCTGCCACGACCTGTCGGACCCCCGCCCTAGCGTCACAGTCATGAGCACCAGATCAGGAACCGGACCATCGCTCGCGCTGCCCGGTGGCCCCGGCACCGCCGGTGCGCAAGCCAGTTTCGACGACCTGGGTACCCCGCTGCGCGACGTCGACTTCGTCGTGGTCGACCTCGAGACCACCGGTGGCTCGACCGCCGATTGCGCCATCACCGAGGTCGGCGCAGTACGAACTCAGGGGGGCGTGGTCACCGGTGAGTTCCAGACGCTCGTCAACCCCGGCGTCCCCATCCCCCCGTTCATCGCCGCCCTGACCGGCATCACGACCGCAGCGGTCGCGGCCGCACCCACGATCCACGCGGTGCTCCCGATGTTCTACGACTTCGCCCGCGGGTCCGTGCTGGTCGCCCACAACGCGCCGTTCGACATCGGCTTCCTCAAGGCCGCCGGCCATCAGTGCGACCTGCCGTGGCCCGGGTTCGCTGTGGTGGACACCGCTCGGCTGGCTCGGGTACTGCTGCACCGCGACGAGGTCCCCAACAACAAGCTCGCCACCCTCGCCCGCCACTTCCGCGCCCGGACCACACCCAATCACCGAGCGCTGCAGGATGCCCGGGCCACGGTCAGCGTCCTGCACGGCCTGATGGAACGGGCCGGCGACCTCGGCGCCCACCATCTGGAGGATCTCCTGACGCTCGGGTCCCGGGTCCGCCCGGAGCAACGCACCAAGCGCACCCTCGCCGAGGGCTTGCCCGACGCACCCGGCGTGTACCGCTTCCTCGCCCCCGACGGCCGATCACTGTACGTCGGGAAGGCCAAGTCGATCCGCACCCGGGTCCGGCAGTACTTCACCAGCAGCGAGACCCGGGGTCGGATCCTGGAGATGATCCGGATCGCCGAGCGGGTCCATCCCATCCCTTGCACGACCGAACTCGAGGCCGCGGTGCGCGAGGTCCGCCTGATCAGTGCCGAGCAGCCGCCCTACAACCGCCGATCGCGCAACGCGGAGAAGACGTGGTGGGTGCGACTCACTGAGGAACCTGCCCCCCGGTTGTCGCTGGTGTCCGCCCTGCCGGCCGGCGCCGGTCTCGCCGATGGCTTCCTGGGTCCGTTCGCCTCCCGCCGCGCAGCGCAACGGGCCGCCGACACCGTACTGCTCGCACATGAACTGCGCACGTGCACCGACCGGATCTCCGCCACGAAGCGAACCCCCTCCTGTATCCGGGCGGACATCGGCACGTGCGTGGCACCGTGTCGGGACAGCACCGCCCTGTCCTCGTACGCCGCGGTCGCAGCCGCAGCGCGCGCGTCGATCGCCCACGATCTGTCTCCCGTGGTTCGGGCCGTCCGTGGGCACCTGTCCGAACTCGCGGCGACCGAGCGGTTCGAACAGGCCGCGTCCCTGCGCGACGATCTACGGGCGACGCTGCACGCCGCCGACATCGGCAGCCAGTTGGCCATGATCGGCGCCTGTCCCCAGATCGTCGCGGCGCAACCGGTGGGGCGTGAGTGGCATATCCATGTGATCCGCCACGGTCGACTTGCAGGGGCAGCGCGCGCCCGGCCAGATCAGAATCCCGTGGCCGTCGTGACTGCCGCGGTCGCGGCCGCCGAAGACGTCCCCCCTCCGGTGGGCGCGCTCACCAGCGCCTTGGCCGAGGAGAGCCGCTTGGTGCTCCAGTGGCTTTGGCAATCCGGCACCCGTCTCGTGCGACTGGACGGCGTGCTGGCGCAGCCACGAGTCGGCAGCCAGTCGGAACTGGCCACGCTCCCGCAGGTCCCGAGCACCTCCGGCCGGTCACCGTCGGCGGCCCCCATCCGGCGCACCGCCGGCAGTCTGGCTGGCGCCGCGCCGCTCAGGTCCCGATTGGATCGCCCTCAGCCAGTCGTTGGGTGACGTCGATCCATCGCTGGAGCGTCCGACCTGCCGCACCCGAAACCATCAACTCCCGAGCTTCGTCGACCCGACTAGGTAGCACCCGCTCAAGTGGCTCGTCGACACCAAGAACTCCGGTCACGGTGTCGTAGACCACCATGGCCGCGGCAGCGTTGACCGCGACCGCATCGCGCACCGCCGCAAGTTGGTCGTCGGCTCCGGACAGCACCGCCCGGGCAACGGCCGCGTTATGGGCGGCATCGCCCCCGTCCAGCGACCCGAGTGGCGGGCGCTCGATGCCCAGGTCAATCGTGTCGATGACCGTTTCGGTGACGTGCGGTCCACGGGCATCCCACACGTGCGTCGGCGCCATGGTCGTGATCTCGTCCATCCCATCGTCACCACGCACCACCAGCGCGACCGTTCCGCGTCGGGCCAGCGCCCCGGCCACCACCGCCGCCATCTTCGGATCGGGGACACCGACCACCTGCGCAGCCGGCCGGGCCGGGTTGGCCAACGGACCCAGGAAGTTGAACACCGACCGCATCCCCAGTTCCTTACGGACCGGTCCCGCGTGGCGCATCGCAGGGTGGAACACCTGGGCGAAACAGAACGCGATTCCCGTCTCGGCCACCGACGGGGGGATCAGGTCGGGCGCGAGGTCGACGACCACTCCCAACTCCTGCAGCACATCCGCAGAGCCGGACTGGGACGACGCCGCGCGATTGCCGTGCTTGATCACGGCCCGCCCACTGGCGGCCACCACCACCGCCGCCATGGTCGAGATGTTGACCGATCCGGAGTTGTCGCCGCCGGTCCCGCACGTGTCGACCGCCGGACCGGGCACATCAACCGGAACGGAGTGCTCCAACATGACATCGACCAACACCGCTAACTGATCGGTGTCCACCCCATGGCTGCGCATGGCGACGAGCAGCGCGGCGATCTGGGCGGGTGTGGCGGCACCCGACATGACCTGACCCATGGCCCAGCGGATCCCGTCATCGGACACGGGACCGTCGCCGAGCAGCGCGTCAAGCAGCAGCGACCATGACTGGGGGGCTCCGGGATCACTCACGCGCACAGCGTACGGGTGCGATCGGCACTGCTTGACCGTTGGGCTGAACCCGCGGGGCGTCAGCCGGTGGGCAGTGCAGCGATGCGGCGGCGCAACAACGTCGCCACGGCCTCGGGGAACTCCAACGGGTCCAACGGAAGGGGTGCCACGTCGTCGGCCCGCGACCAGGTGGCCAGCCACGCGTCGGCCGGTCGCCCCACGATCAGCAGGATCGGGGGGCATTGGTAGATCTCGTCCTTGAGCTGGCGGCAGATCCCCATTCCGCCGGCGGGCACGGCCTCGCCGTCCAGGATCGCCAGATCGATCCCACCGGCGTCCATGCGGCGGATCACGGCGGGCTCGGTCGCGCACTCGACGTACTCCACCTGCGGCAGTTCCGCCGACGGGCGCGGCCCGAGCAGGGCCATCACCCGGGCGCGGGTGTTGCGATCGTCGGAGTACACCAGGATGCGCAGCGGTCGCACAGCGTCGGACATGCCTCGAATCCTAGCCAGTCGGTTGCCTGCAGTCGCCGTGTGTTGCAGGATCCCGCTCTCCTCCCCAAACTCACCGTCGCCGTGGGTAGTCCAGACCACTCATTGTGATCTTCCCGGCCAGTTCCCGCGAAAAAGGTCCGTTGTATCGGGGGGTCAAGTACCCGACGGTGCGCAAAGGTGCCAGAATCCGTCCGTGGCTACTGCAACGGTGTTAGAACAACAAGCACACGCGCCCGCCAACCGGCCGAACATGGTGTCGGTGGGCACCATCGTGTGGCTGTCCAGCGAGTTGATGTTCTTCGCGGGTCTCTTCGCGATGTACCTGACGCTGCGCGGCGTGAACCCCGACATCTGGGCCGAGGACACGCAACTGCTCAATGTCCCCTTCGCCGCGGCCAACACCACCATCCTGGTGCTCAGTTCGGTCACCTGCCAGATGGGCGTCTTCGCTGCTGAGCGGGGCGACCGCGATCGGCTGCGGTTCTGGTTCACGATCACGTTCATCATGGGGTCGGTCTTCATCGCGGGCCAGGTCTTCGAGTACTCCGAACTGCTCCACGAAGGCCTCAGTTTCTCCGGCTCGCCGTACGGCTCCGGGTTCTTCCTGACCACTGGTTTCCACGGCCTGCACGTCGCCGGCGGCCTGATCGCCTTCTTGTTCGTCCTGGCACGGACGTACATGGCCAAGCGCTTCACCCACCAAGAGGCCACATCGGCGATCGTGGTCTCGTACTACTGGCACTTCGTGGACGTTGTCTGGATCGCCCTGTTCGCCATGATCTACATCCTGCAATGACCACCCCCAGCATCTGTCCCCCACGACGAGAGGTGACCTGACACCGTGAAGACCCTCGCCCACCACCGGCGCCACCCGGCTGCGGTGATCGTCGCCATCCTGGTCGGCCTGCTGGTCACCGGAGGCCTCTACACCGTGGCCAACTCGGCCACCGAGGCGCAGTCCGCTGAGCAGGACGCGACCCAGATCCTCAATGGCAAGAAGTTGTTTCTGGAAGGCTGCTCCAGTTGCCATGGCATCGCCGCCCAGGGAACCAACAACGGACCCACCCTGATCGGCGTCGGATCCGCCGCCGTCCACTTCCAGGTCGCCACTGGTCGCATGCCCTTGGCGAACCCGGCCGCCCAGGCGCCGCAGAAGCCCGCTGACTACAGCGAGACCGAGATCGCCGCCATGGCGGCCTACGTCGCCTCACTGGCCCCCGGACCCGCGATCCCCTCCGCTGAGGACCTCGACTACGTGGACGCCGATACCGCTGTGGGTGGCGAACTGTTCCGCGCAAACTGCTCCCAGTGCCACCAGGCAGCGGGTCGGGGCGGCGCGCTGAGCGACGGCAAGTACGCCCCCAACCTGATGGAAGCCACGCCGCAGGAGATCTACGAGGCGATGCTGACGGGGCCGCAGAACATGCCGGTCTTCGCGGACAGCACCATGCCCAGGGAAGACAAGCAGGCGATCATCAACTACATCGAGACGCTCAAGACGTCCGATGACCCCGGCGGCTGGGCCTTGGGCCGCTTCGGTCCCGTGACCGAGGGCCTGTTCATGTGGAT
>CAZCRC010000088.1:0-8232 GCA_964500995.1 uncultured Actinomycetes bacterium | reverse complement strand
CAAGGCCATCCGCGCCGACCGGGCAGCCGAACTGTTGCCACTCGTCCAGGACAACGAGTGGTTCTTCGACACCGAGTTGCTGACGTTGGCCGAGCGCGCCGGCATGCGCATTCACGAAGTGCCGGTGGACTGGATCGACGACCCGGACTCCCGGGTCGACATCCTGGCGACCGCCACCGCCGACCTGCGGGGGATCGCCCGACTGGTGCGTGGGTTCGCCACCGGCCGCCTGTCCGTGGACCATCTCACGCAGCGGCAGCCTTTGCCCGAGCCGGAACACAGCCTGTTGGGCAACCTGATCCGGTTCGCACTCGTCGGGGTGGCCAGCACGGTGCTCTTCGGTCTGCTCTTCCTGGTGTTCCGCGGCATCCTGCCCGCCCACGCCGCGAACGTCGTCGCGCTGCTGCTGGCCACCTTCGCGAACACGGCGGTGAACCGTCGGTTCACCTTCGGCATTCGGGGCCGCCGCGGCCGGTGGCGCCATCAATTGCAGGGGTATGTCGTCCTGGCGATCGCACTCGCCATCACCAGCGGATCGCTGGCCGTGCTGCATGCCGCCTCGCCGGATGCGGGCCCGAGCGCCGAACTCGTCGTCCTCACCGTCGCGAATCTGGTCGCGACCCTGGTCCGCTTCCTGCTGTTCCGCTCCTGGGTCTTCCATCGAAAGGACAACCGATGACCACGCTCGACAATGCTCGCCCCACCGTCGCGGCCGATCCGCAACAGTCCAGCCCACCGCCGTCGAACCCGCGGTGGGTGCGATGGGCGCTGGCCGCGCTGCTGGGTCTGACCGCGATCCTGTATCTGTACGGATTGGCCGAGTCAGGGTGGGCCAACGCGTTCTACTCCGCCGCCGCCCAGGCCGGTGCCGACAACTGGACTGCGTGGCTGTTCGGGTCCTCGGATCTGGCGAACTCCATCACGGTGGACAAGCCGCCCGCGTCGATCTGGATCATGGCGTTGTCGGTCAAGATGTTCGGGCTCAACTCATGGAGCCTGCTGGTGCCCCAGGCGCTGATGGGAGTCGCGTCGGTGGCGGTGCTGTACCTGGCCGTGCGCCGCTGGTACGGCCCGGTGGCCGGGCTCGTTGCGGGGGCCGTGCTGGCCGTGACCCCGGTGGCTGTGCTGATGTTCCGGTTCAACAACCCGGACGCGTTGCTCGTACTGCTACTCCTCACCGCCGCCTACGCGATGGTCCGGGCCATCGAGGGGGCATCGGTGCGCTGGATCGCCGTGGCTGGTGCCCTGGTGGGGTTCGCGTTCCTGACGAAGAGCCTGCAGGCGTTCCTCGTGTTGCCTGCCTTCGTGGCCGCGTACGCAGTGGCAGCACCGACCGGACTGGGCCGACGAGTGCGCGACCTGCTCGTGGCGGCAGGCGCAATGATCGAGGCCGGCGGTTGGTGGGTGTTGCTTGTGGAACTGTGGCCCGCTGATTCGCGGCCCTACATCGGGGGCTCGCAGACCAACAGCGCCTGGGAACTGATCATGGGCTACAACGGCCTCGGTCGGATCACCGGCGACGAGGTCGGCAGCGTCGTGCCCGGCGGCGGCCCAGGTGGGGCTGCTGGAGGGGGGATGTGGGGCGACCCGTCGTGGCATCGGCTGTTCGACGCCGGTTGGGCGGGCGGCATCGCCTGGCTGTTGCCAGCAGCACTGATTCTGGCGGGTGCGGGCTTCTGGTTCACGCGACGTGACGTCCGCACGTCGTCGCACCGGGCGGGCCTGATCCTGTGGACCGGGTGGCTCCTGGTCACGGCCATCACGTTCTCGTTCGCGTCGGGGATCATCCACGAGTACTACGCGGTCGCCCTGGCTCCCGCGATCGCCGCAGTCGTCGCCATCGGCGCCACCCTGCTGTGGCAACGCCGCGCCGAATCGCCCGCCCGGATGACCCTGGCCGGCACGATCGCGCTGAGCGGCTTGTATGCCGCCTGGTTGCTGGTGCGCGCGGGGAGCCCCTACTCGACGGTGGGTCTGCTGGTGGCTGTGACCGGCATGGCAGCGGCGGCACTGATCGCCGTCGATATCGACGAGCGACTCTCTCGCGCCGCACTTCTTGTTGCCGGCGGGGCACTGCTGACAGGCCCGCTGGTGTTCAGCCTGCAGACCGTGGCGACACCACACACAGGGTCGCTCCCTTCGGCAGGTCCGGCCCTGGCGGGTGCCGCCATGCGTGGGGGACCGGGGGGTCCGGGCGGCCCCGGTGGACCGGGTGGCCCTGGCGGGGGTGGCCTGCTCGACGCGACGACGCCCTCGACGGAACTCACCGACCTGCTCACCCAGGACGCCGCCGACTACACCTGGATCGCCGCAGCGGTCGGGTCACAGAACGGCGCGGGCTACCAACTGGCCACCGGCTACTCCGTCATGCCGATCGGCGGCTTCAACGGCAGCGACCCATCGCCCACGCTCGCGCAGTTCCAGCAGTGGGTGGCCGACGGAGACATCCACTGGTTCATCGCTTCGAGCGGCGGCCCCGGTGGACCCGGTGGGGCGCGAACCGGATCAGCCCAGTCGATCAGCACGTGGGTGGCGCAGAACTTCGCCTCGACTTCGGTCGACGGCGTCACGCTCTACGACCTGACGACCGGGACCTGACCGCTGGCCCGGCAGCAGTGATCCAGGTGGCATTCAGGAAACTCCCAGGTTCGCTCGGCATGATGACCCCATGAGCACCACTCGGGGCCGACTCCTGATCGCTGACGACGAGCAGACGATCTTGGACCTGCTCGCCGCCAGTCTGCGATTCGCAGGGTTCGACGTGAGCACCGCCGCCGATGGTCGCCAGGCGCTGACCAAGGCACGCAAGGAACGTCCCGACGCGATGGTGCTGGACGTCATGATGCCGGGGATCGACGGTTTCGACCTCGTCCGGCGGCTGCGGGCCGAGGGCCACGAGGCACCGGTGTTGTTCCTGACGGCCCGCGACGCGACCGAGGACAAGGTGCGCGGCCTGACCGTGGGCGGCGACGACTACGTGACCAAACCGTTCAGCCTGGAGGAGGTCATCGCACGACTCGAGGCGCTCCTTCGCCGAGCCGGCAAACGTGCGACCACCTTGCCGTCGCGACTGTCCGTGGCCGACATCGAGATGGACGAGGACCGCCATGAGGTGCGCAAGGCGGGTCAGCCGGTCGAACTGACACCCACCGAGTTCAATCTGCTGCGACTGTTCCTTGCCAACCCCGATCGCGTCCTGTCCAAGGACACGATCTTGGACCGGGTCTGGCAGTACGACTTCGAAGGCGAGTCCGGCATCGTGGAGTCCTACGTGTCCTACCTGCGCCGCAAGGTGGACACCACGGAACCGCGCCTGCTGCACACGGTCCGGGGTTTCGGCTACGTGTTGCGCACCCCGGCAGGTTGACATGACATGGTGGCGGCGGCGGCCGCTGAGCACCCAACTCCTGGTGATCGTGATCGTCTTGGGCGGACTGGCGCTTGCGGCCGCAGGCACCGCGGCCAGCGCGGCACTGCGGTCCTATCTGCAGAATCAGATCGACCAACAACTCGTCCAGGTCACCCGCGCGGACCGCTCCGGCCCCGGCTCCGACGACCTGCCGATGCCGCCCGGTTTCGTCGAACCCCGCCATGACGACGATGACGATGACGACGATCATCGGCGCAACCCCCCCGGCGAGTTCTACTCGGCTGTGGTGCTCAGTGATGGCCAGAGCCAGGTCCTGAGCCGCCCCTATGACGACGGCGCACCCGACCTCGCGGTGGCGGCAACGATCCCACCCGGCCAGCCCGCCACCGTCGCCGGCGATGACGGACCGTGGCGCGTGATCACCCGACCGGTGCCCGGCGGCCTGTTGATCGCGGCCAAACCGCTGAGCGAGATCGATGCCGTCGTGGCCCGACTGGTCGCCCTCGAAGTCGGGATCGGACTGGCCGTGCTGGGCGTGCTGGCGTTCGCGGCGTATTTCGTGATCAGACGCAGCCTGCGCCCACTCAGCGACGTCGAACACACCGCCAGCGCGATCGCGGCCGGAGACCTGACCCGACGCGTCCCCGAACACGAGCCGACGACCGAGGTCGGCCAATTGTCCGCGGCCTTCAACACGATGCTCGACGAGATCAACGACACGATCGACGAACGCGACGAGGCCCTGACCGAATCGCGCGCGTCCGAGGCCCGGATGCGGCAGTTCGTGGCCGACGCCAGTCATGAGTTGCGCACCCCGCTCACCACGATCCGCGGATACTCCGAGCTGTACCGGCAGGGTGGGATCCCCACCGACCAGGTGCCCGAGACGTTCGGGCGGGTCGAGGGCGAGGCCGAACGAATGGGCACGTTGGTCGACGACCTCCTACTTCTGGCCCGGCTGGACCAACAGCGTCCGCTGGAACGGCGCGAGGTGGATGTGCTGCAGTTGGCGGGCGATGTGGCCCAGGCGGCCCGTGCCCGACATCCCCAGCGCTCCATCAAGTGGGCGTCACATGGTTCGGCTGTCCCGGTCGTGATCGGGGATGAGACCCGGCTTCGTCAGGTCATCACGAACCTGGTGGGCAACGCACTGAAGTACAGCGACGACGGAATCCGAGTCGAGGTGGACACGCGGCAACCGCACTGGGTGCTGGTGTCCGTGGCCGACCATGGTCCCGGAATTCCCGATGCGGACAAGGGTCGGGTCTTCGAACGGTTCTACCGAGGCGACCCGAGCAGGACACGAGCCGCAGGAGGCACCGGCCTGGGCTTGAGCATCGTGGCCGCGATCATCGCCGCCCACGGCGGCCACGTCGGGGTCCGGGACAACGTCGGCGGCGGCACCATCGTGGATGTGTGGCTCCCCGCTCAGCCGTGATCGAAGTACGCCAGCGACGCGTGCACCTCCGTCACCCCGGTCGCCGCACGCACCGCGGCGGCATTGTGCGAACGCACGCCGCTACCTGCCATGACGATCGCGTCAGCAGGAGCGTCGGCCACCATCGCGGCGATCGTCGCTGCCCCCTGCTCGGCGGTGGGTCGTCCGCCGGACGTCAGGACCCGCGCGCACCCCAGTTCGAAGGCCACCATTGCGGCCTGCACCGGATCTGCGCTCACATCGACAGCGCGATGGAACGTCACCGGGACTCCGGGGGCCGACCGCAGCAGCGCGCTGGTGGTGACCTTGGCTACCTGACCGGTCGCGGTCAAGCAGCCCAGGACAAGGCCCGCCGCCCCCGCCGCGAGGGCGTCGTCGATCGAACGCCGCATCTGGTCCAACTCCCGCTGCGAATAGACGAAGTCGCCGGCGCGTGGGCGGATCATGACCATCACCCCCACTCCCGCCTGCGCGGCTTCGGCGACGGCGTCGCGCAGGAGTGAGACGGCCGGGGTGAGTCCACCGACGTCGTAATCAGTGCACAACTCAATCCGGTCGGCCCCTGACTGAACGGCGGCCCGAACCTGGGACAGATCAGTGGCCAGCACCTCCAGGATCGGGCGGTCTAGGTGAGTCCAGTGCGCGAACGTCGCGGCCTGGCCGACCACCCGGCCGGTGTCGTCCGCGACGGGCCAGATCGTGGCGTCGTTGATCAGGAACCGGCGGCCCGTGGCACTGATCCGTTCCCCCGAATATCCCGTCGAGACCCCATCCGCCGACAGCGCCGCCGCGCGGGCGACTCGGGCCTCGGGTGGGGCGGTCAGGCGCGACGGAAGCCCGACGAAGGTCTGCCAGGGTCGTTCCCAGAGTCGCTGCGCCGCCAGATTCACGTAGGTCAGTCGTGGATCCTCGGACAGGCGATGACACAGCACCACACGGGGAGAGTCATACAGATCGCCACTCGGAGCAAGATCGTTACCGAGGTGCTGGCGGTAGGACCGTGCGATCAGTCGTGGCCAGTCGGCGATCCCTGCATCCGGCTCCATGACGGCACGCTACGCCCCTATCGTGACGATCATGGTCGCGCCGCCCGTCCCCCGGAACACCCTCGACGACTACACCGATGCGATGGCGGCCACACGTCGGTCGTTCGTCGCCGACCGCACCGGAGTCGTCCTGGACCACGTCGGCCAGTACTCGCTGGACCCCGCGACGCTGCCTGGCAACGTCGAGAACTTCGTCGGAGTGGCGCAGGTCCCGATCGGCGTCGCAGGTCCGCTGCACATCCGCGGCGAGCATGCGGCGGGCGAGTACTACGTGCCCCTCGCCACCACCGAGGGGACCCTGGTGGCCAGCTACAATCGGGGCATGCGCCTGCTGGCGCAATGCGGTGGCGTGCTGACCACGATCGTCCACGAGGCCATGCAGCGCGCACCGGTGTTCCTGTTCGACGATGCTCGCCGGGCGCGCGACTTCGGCGATTGGCTGCGCAGCAACTTCGTCGCCATCAAAGCCGCGGCCGAAGCGACCACCAGCGTCGGACAGTTGCACGAGATCCAGCAGTTCCCCGCCGGCCCGAACCTGTACACGCGGTTCAACTTCACCACTGGTGACGCCGCCGGCCAGAACATGACCGGCAAGGCCACCTACGCCGCGTGCGAGTGGATCGCGCGGAACTACCCGGACACCGCGCGCTACATCCTGTCCGGCTCGATGGACACCGACAAGAAGCACAGCCACGTCAACCAGTTGCTCACCAGAGGACGTCGGGTCGTGGCCGAAGCCACGGTTCCCGGGGAACTCATGCGCGAGGTTCTCGGCGTGGACCCCGCGACGATGTTCCGCGCCCGCCAGGTCCACATGATCGGCGGCTACATGGCGGGCACCGCCTATCTGGGGGCCCATGCGGCGAACGCGCTCGCAGCCCTGTTCATCGCCACCGGACAGGACGTGGCGAACGTCGCGGAGTCCCACACCGGCTTCGTGTACTCGCAACTGCTGGCCAACGGTGACTACTACTGGTCGGTGACTTTGCCCGCCCTGATTGTGGGCACCTACGGCGGTGGGACCGGTCTGGCCACGCAGCGGGAGTGCTTGGAGATGCTGGGCTGCTACGGCACGGGTGGGGCGAACCGGTTCGCCGAGATCTGTGCCGCCGTCGTGTTGGCGGGGGACCTGTCACTGGCAGGCGCAGTGTTGGCCGGCGACTGGGTCAGCAGCCACGACCGGCTCGGCCGCAACCGTCCCTGACGGCGGGGGTAGGTTCGAGCCGTGACCGAAGCAGCGGAACCCGACCTGTCCGGGATCGTCACCATGCTGCTGACAGCGGCAGACGAGGGGGCCACGGCGGGTCACCCACTGCCCGTCGAGCTCGTGATCTCCCAGATCCTGGGTGCCCTGCGGTTCCAGATTCCGCCCGAGGGCAGCGACGAGTTCGTGGCGGAGTTCAGTTCGGACCTGCGGCAACTAGTACGCGACGAGGCCGGGCACGGACCCGCCGTCGCCACGATCATCGAGCGGATGCTGCCGCCGGTCTCCGCCGCTGCGGCCGGTCCGCGCCTCGTGAGCACCGACATCACCGGCGACGAGTGGTCGGACCGTCGGGCGGTTCTGCTGCGCGGGGGGCACTGCCAGGACGTCTTCGGCGACCAAACCAATCACATCCTGTCGTTCGGCTACGCCTCCAGTGAGGGGATCGTCGGCCACCACACGGTGGTTGCGATGTCCGACCACAACATCCATGCACTCAAAGATGCCTTCCCGGCAGTCTCACCCGAGGCCTTCGACGAAATCATGGCGCAGTTGGCGGACACGTCAGGCTTGGTACTCAGTGACTTCGACCCCACCACCGCGGCCACGGATCTGTGGTGGCACATCGAGCTCACTGAGGCGATCCATGGAGCCAACAACGTCGTCAACGAGTTCACCGTGGAGACGTGGCATCTGCTGAAGTACCGCCTACGCGAGTGTCTGCCCGCACCGACCAGTCCCGAATCGCCCCAGGTCCGGTGGCCGCCGGAGGAACGCAAGAAGGTGTGCGATTCGTTCCTGCGCTCTGCCTCAGCCCGGGAACTGCTGTCACAGCGAGGGGCGCCGAGGCGCTCCGAGTTGCGCGAGATCATCTCGATCCTGGTGGACTTCACCTGTGACGACGGCCATGGAACGCCGTTGTCCTGGTCGCCCATAGCGGTGGAGATCTTCTTGGTCAACGAGGCCGATCACGTCGGGGTGGCTCGCGACCTGATCGACAGTGTTCTGCCGGTGTTCGTGGACTGGTCGTTGAAGCGTGCGGGGGTCGCCCGCCAGTTCCGCCGAGAAGCGGTGCTGGCCACCCGGATGTGGTGAGCCGACCCAGGTCAGACGTCAACAATGAGCGTGATCGGCCCGTCGTTGGTCAACGTCACCCTCATGTCGGCCCCGAATC
>CAZCRC010000087.1:0-8290 GCA_964500995.1 uncultured Actinomycetes bacterium | reverse complement strand
TTCAGGCCCGCCCCGTACGGGTCAGCCGTGGGATCAAGGAACGACAGCAGTCGCTGCATCTGATAGTCGGCCAGGAGACCGAGCCCGATGGCCGCCGTTGCCACGACGACACCCGTTGCGCCCAGACCCGCCAGCCACTTCCACGACACACCTACCACGACCATCACCACAGCGACGATTCCGCTGATGATCATGGCGGAACCGGTGTCGTTGCCCACAAGCACGATGACCAACGGCAGTCCCGCGATCGCCAGCGCCCGCACGACGGTGTCGTTCCCGATGACCTCGTCACGAGGAGGGGTGGCCAGCGTGGCGGCCAAAGCCGCGATGAGCGCCAGTTTGGCGAACTCCGATGGCTGAACGGTGAATCCCAGCGGGAGGGCAACCCACGCCCGCGCCCCGGCGATGGACACGCCCATCGGCGAGTAGGGCAGCAGCAACGCCGCGATCGAGATCAAGTACAGGGCAGGGGTCCACGCCCGCAGCGATCGAGGCTCGAGCCGGGTGACCGCGTACGCCAAGACCACAGCCACCAGGATCGCGATGAGCTGACGCTTGGCCCCACTGGTGCCGACCGCCGTTGCCGATCCGGCTGAGGCGACCAGGGCGCAGCCGAGCAGGGACAACGCCAAGGCGGCCGCGATCAGAACCCAGTCCATGCGCGCCACCTGGAGCCGATCGCGCCGATGCAGCGTGGGGCGGGGGCGGCGCGTCAGCAAGGTGGTGCTCACTGGTCGACCCCCTTGATCTCAGCGATGTCTGTGGGCGGACCGTCGGGCCCGAACACCGCCTCGGTCCCGATCCCGAACAACGCCTCATAGATCGACCGAACCGCCGGCGCCGCGGTCTCTCCGCCCGCACCACCGTTGGTGACCATGGCGACGACTGCGTACTGTGGGTCGTTCGCCGGGGCGTAGGAGGCGAACCAGGACGTGGAGTTCTCACCGTCGACCTGCGCGGTGCCCGTCTTGCCGGCGATCGGGAACTCAGTGTGCGGGAACCCCGCGAATGCGGTCTCCGCGGTTCCGCCCGGCTGCACCACCCCGGGCAACGCTCGCTGCAGGAACCGCAGCGCCGCCTGATCTTCGATGCGGCCGGTCTCGATGGGCGTGATCTCGTGGCGCACCTGGCCGGTGGGATCGACGACAGCTCTGGCTACCGTGGGCTGACGCACCACGCCACCGTTGGCCAACGCGGCGTAGGCGACGGCCAACTGCAGCGGGGTGGTGGCGGTGAGCCCCTGCCCGATGGCGGCGTTGATGGCGTCACCCTGGCGCCACAACATTCCGGAACGGCAGTTCTCCTTGTCCAACTGCGTGAAGTAGTCGGCCTGCACCGGATCCGTGCGGTGCAACTGCGGGTACCCCGCCTCGGCGGCACTGCACCAGGCGTCGCGGCGTTCCTGCCACAGCCGGAACTTCTGATCCGGGCTGGCCAGCATGCCTGCGGCCTCCCCCGGCAGATCGATGCCAGTGGTGCGGCCAAGGCCCAGGTCGGCGGCGGCTTGTGCGACGTCTCCGGTCGCGCCAGCGCCCTGCCGTTCCCCGCCACCTGCCCGCCACAGTCGGTCAGCGGCTCGATAGAAGACCGTGTTGCACGACACCACCAGCGCTTGCCGCAGGGTCAACGTGCCGAACGCCTCTGATTCGTGGTTGGCGAAACTGCGCCCACCGGCGGTGTAGGTGCTCGGACAGTCGTACTTGTCGCCTGTGTCGTAACCGGCCCGGACCATGCCGAGGACACTGATGGGCTTGAACGCCGACCCCGGTGGCGCGGAGCCGGAAACCGCGTAGTCGACCAGCGCCCCCGACTCGGTCATCTGCCGATAGTCAGCCTCGGTGACGCCACCGACCCACTGCTCCGGTTCGAAGTCGGGGGCCGACCCCAATGCCAGGACTCGGCCGGTCCGAACATCCAGGACAACGGCACCCGCTCGCGCCTCGGGGCTGCCCGCCATGGCCACGGCCGTTCGCAGGGCCTGGTCGACGCGGCCCTGCAGGGGGGCGCTGATGGACGTCACCAGGTTCGCGCCTGGTTCGGCCGGCACCAGTTGCTCGGACCCTTCGATGTTGCCCCGGGCGTCCACCAGGAGCCGGCGCTCCCCGTTGCGCCCCCGCAATTCGTTGTCGTAGCGCTGCTCCAGACCACCTCGGCCCATCAGGTCCGACGACGTGAGTGAGTCGTCGGCCGCCAACTCCTCGGCCGAGATGGCGCCCAAGTACCCCAGCAGATGTCCCGCGGACACGTCTTGTTGCGGGTAGGACCGCTTGACGGCCGTGGTCAACGTGACGCCCGGGTAGTCCCCCGGTGTCTCGGCAAGGGGCAGCAGCCCCGCGCGGTCAGCTCCCAACACGGCCACCGGTGACTGGGCACTGCCGTCGTCGCAGATCGGTCGGGGGGCTGCGCCTGGAGCGCCGCAGGCCACGAGCCGCTGCTGCAGTTGGGCCGGGGTCTGACCCAGCGCCCTGGCGACCCGACGCAATACGTCGGTTCCGCCGTCGGGAAGATCCGCCAACGTCTGCCGATCGATCAGCACCCCCGTCGCTGCGGTGTTGGCCACCAACGCCCGACCGGCCGAGTCCAGGATCAGTCCCCGGGGAGCTGGGTCGGGAATCACTCGCAGGCGATTGTCCTCGGCGGCCGCTGCCAGGGCGGGGCCACGAAGGACCGTGAGTTCGACCGTTCGTCCGGCGAGGACCAAGAGCAGCGCACCGAAGAACACCGAGACCACCACGAGGCGAAGGGTCGAGCGCCGAGCGGTCATCCAGGTCACCCGGCCACGGTGGCGAGGCGACGCCGCCGGCGTCGCCCACCACCGAATCGACGCAGCGCCATGCCCACGACCGGGACGATGATGGTTCCCGCGATGGCCGTCGCCACCACATAGGCAAGCAGACCCACCAGCGACGACGCACTGGTCGTCACACCGCCAGTCAGCAGCGCAGTGAACGCCAGCGTGATCGTGGCGGCCACCATGGCCAGTCCGGCCATGATCCCCAACAGTTGAAGCGGCGCGAGACCGCGCGGGTCGCGTACTCGGCCGGCGACCGCACCGACGACGACCAGAGCCAGGGCCGTGGCACCCAACAGACCATCCGCAGGGGGCAGGACATCCAGCGCGAACCCGGCGCCGAAGCCGGCCACCGCACCGAACGTCTGCCCTCCCGCCATACCCACGCCGGCGACAGCGCAGACGACCAGGCTGGCACCCAGCCAGGGGAGCCGGGCGATGACGACGAATTGCAGCAGGACAGCAAGCGCGACGATCAGTCCCGCAGTCACGACCTGCCACTGCCGCGGTGTCATGAACCGCCCCCGTCCAGCGCGGGCTCCGTCAGCACGATCACGTGATCGAGTGCGGACAACGTGACCGACGGCTCGACGGACACCACCCGGTCCAGGTCGCCCAACTCACCGGTCACGGAGCGCACCGTGCCCACCGTGACGCCCGCGGGATAGGGCCAGCCGTCGTCGGACCCGAGGGTCGTGACCCGTTGCCCCACGGCAACCTCGGCGAGTGGATCCAGATGCGACAGGTGGGCGCCGTGGGGATCTCCACTTCCCTGGAGCAACGCGGCGTGTGGACCGACCCGGGCCGCGACACTGCTCGCCGGATCGGTGACCAACAACACCGAACTGGTGGTAGGGGTGACCGAGGTGACCCGGCCGACCAAGCCCCCGGCCACCAGCACCGCGCTGTCGGGCACCACGCCGTCCTGAGCACCGATATCGATGGTCACCGCGCCCGCATCCAGCGCCGGATCTGCGGCGACGACGCGCGCCGTCATGGCCGACTCGCTGCGTTCCTGCGCCCACCGCAGTGCCCGCTCGGATCCGACGGCAGCGGTTGCGGCTTCGGCCAGGATGTCGTTCTCCAGCGTGAGTCGACGGTTGGCGTCCTGGAGTGCCTCGACCTGACGGCCGAGCTCCTCGGCATCAGCACGACGGAACTCCCCAGTACGCAGCGGGCCGAGGACAGAGTCCGCCATCGCCTGTAGCGGTCCGCCGATGGTGGCGCCGATGCCCCGCAGCGTGTCGGTGGGCCCACCCCGCAGATCCAGCAGCATCAAGGACAGACTGGCCAGGATCAACACGGCCGTCACGGGCCCGGTGGTCAGTCGCCAGTGCCGCGGACGCCCGGTGCGGGCGGGGGCCGGCAAGGGTCGGGCCTCCCGCTCGTTCGCCGAAGCGGAGGTCGGGGCGCTCGTGGCAGTCATCGGATCACCGCCGCGGTCGGTTCATCAGTAGGGGAGCCAGGTCGGAGAAGTCCTCGACGCAGCGACCTGCGCCCAACGCCACGCAGCGAAGCGGGTCCGGGGCGGTCCGCACGGGCATCCGGGTCTCGTGATGCAGGCGACGATCGAGTCCGGACAACATCGCCCCACCGCCGGTCAGAACGATGCCGCGGTCCATGACGTCGCCGGCGAGCTCCGGCGGCGTGCGGTCCAGCGTCGTGCGCACCGCGTCGACGATGGCGGTCACCGGTTCGTCGAGGGCCTCCCGGATCTCCTCGGCGGAGACCACGATCGTGCGCGGCAGTCCGGACACGAGATCGCGGCCGCGGATCTCCGCGTCCGGCTCATCGGCCAAGGGATACGCCGAACCGATGGACAGTTTGATCCGCTCGGCGGTGCGCTCGCCCAACAGCAAGGAGTACTGCTTCTTCATGTGTTGGATGAGCGCGTCGTCCATGGCGTCACCGCCCACTCGTGCCGACAGGCTCACGACCACGCCGCCCATCGAGATCACGGCGACCTCGGTGGTCCCACCCCCGATGTCGACGACCATGGACCCCGCGGCTTCGTACACCGGCAGCCCGGCGCCAATGGCGGCAGCCATCGGCTCCTCGATCAGGAACACGCGGCGGGCTCCGGCCGCGTAGCCGGCATCTTCGACGGCGCGACGTTCCACCCCGGTGATCCCCGAAGGAACACAGACAACCAGGCGAGGCTTGGCCAGGGCCCGACGCGGTTGAGCGCGAGCCACGAAGTGGCGAAGCATGTCCTCCGCGGCTTCGAAGTCCGCGATGACCCCCTGTTGCAGCGGGCGAATGGCGGTCACGTCGTCGGGGGTGCGACCCAGCATCTCCTTGGCTCGCTGGCCGACCGCGATGGCTGCGCCCGTGCGTTCGTCGACGGCCACCACGCTGGGCTCATCCACGACGATGCCCCGCCCGCGCACGTAAACGAGGGTGTTGGCAGTGCCCAGATCGACGGCGAGATCGCGCCCCATGAGGGCAGCCTCAAACCGCATACACCCACCCCACCCGAGTCACGAATTCCCGACGACCCCACCGTCGTCAGGCCGCCACTCTACTTCGCGACCCCGGTATCGGGAAGGTAACGTGACGGCGCGTTTCGCGGATTCGCGAAAGGTGATGCGCTACGCCGCGTGTGGGGCAGTGGCGGGCAGGTGGCGGTCCTACGCCAGGCCGGGGAAGAAGATCGCGATCTCGCGTGCCGCGGACTCCGGCGAGTCCGAGCCATGGGACACATTGTTCTGCATCTCGGTGGCCAGGTCCCCGCGGATCGTCCCGGGAGCAGCGGCGGCAGGATTGGTGGCGCCCATCATGGTGCGCCAGGACGCGATCGCTTCCGGGCCTTCGATGACGCCCGCCAGCAGGGGGCCGCTGGTGATGAACTCGACCAGGTCGGCGAAGAACGGCTTGTCCTTGTGTTCGGCGTAGTGCTGCTCGGCCGTCTGAGCGTCAAGCGTGCGCAACTCCAGCGCCACGAAGCGGAAGCCCTTGCGCTCGATTCGCGACACCACCTCACCCATGAGGCCACGGGCGACGCCGTCAGGCTTGACCAGGATCAGGGTGCGCTCGGACATTCGGTTCCTCCAAGTGGTCGGAAGTGGGATCAGAAACGGGCGGGGCGTAAGGATCAGGAACTGTCGCCCACCGGCTCAGTCTGACCGATGCTGTGGGCTGTCGTGTCGTCGGGTGCTGCAGCCTGTCGGGCGCGCACCTCGTCGACCCGCCGCGCAAGTCGGATGGCCGCGAAGTACAGCCCCCCGAACAGCAATCCGAGAGCCGCCAGCAGTGGCACGACCAGACCAGCGGCAAGGATCGACACCTGGACGGCCCATCCGAGGGCCACGCCGAGGGGGCGAGTGATCAGCGCGATCGCCAAGACGATCAGCACCGTGGTGAGTCCGAGGAAGACCCATGCGCCACTGACAGAGACCCCGGCCGTGTTGATCGCGACGGGCACGCCCAGCGCCAGGATCAGCCATTCGAAGGTCAGTACGGTGGTGCCAAGAACTCTCATCGTTGCTCCTCAGGCACCAGAATCGCACGCGCCTCGGCAACCGTCACGACGGAGCCGGTCACGACCACTCCCCCACCGGACTGCGTGGCCTGGCGGGTGGCCATGGCCAGCGCGTCCGCCAGATCCGGCTCGACCGTCACGTGATCCTCGCCCCAGATCTCCGTTGCCCAGCGACCCACGGCCTCCGCAGAAGCGCTACGCGGCTGGGAGTTCTGCGTGGCGACGACACGATCGACGACATCGCGAAGCGCTGTCAGCATTCCCGGGATGTCCTTGTCCGACATGGCGGCGATGACCGCCGTGGTGTCGAGGAAAGTGAACGACTCCCGCAACGCAGCCGCGAGGGACACCGCACCGGCAGGGTTGTGAGCAGCGTCCAACAGCACCGTGGGTTCGCGTGACACCGCCTCCAGTCGCCCCGGGGACATCGCGCTACCGAGGGCGTCGACAAGCGCCTGATCCAGGGGCTCCTCGGCGACCAGCAGCGCCTCGACTGCGGCGACGGCCAGGGTGGCGTTCCTAGCCTGGTGTTCGCCGTGCAGGCTCAGGAACACCTCCTCGTACTGCCCGGTCATGGAACGGATGTCGAGGACTTGGCCGCCCACGGCGACCCGCCGACCGAGCAGGTCGAAGTCACGGCCGAAAACCCGGGGCGTGGCACCCACTCGCGCGCACCGACGAATCAGGACATCCAGCACGTCGGGCGACTGGGACGCGATGACGGCGGTGGCTCCCGGCTTGATGATGCCGGCCTTCTCCGCAGCGATCTCGACGTCGGTGCGGCCCAACCAGTGCTCGTGGTCCAGCGCGATGGGGGTGATCACCGCGACGTCACCATCGGCCACATTCGTGGCATCCCACGTGCCGCCGAGGCCCACCTCGAGGACGACGACATCGACGGGGGCATCAGCAAAGGCAGCGAACCCGAGACACGTCAGAACCTCGAAGAATGTGAGGGCAGGTGTGCCCTCGGACTCCTGCTCCGCGTCGACCATGGCGATGATCGGCCGGATGTCCTCATGGACCTCGACGAAGCGCTCCGGGGCGATCGGCACCCCGTCGATTCGGATCCGCTCGGTCACGGAGTGCAGGTGGGGGCTGGTGAAGGTCCCGACCCGCAGTCCAGTGGCCTGAACGAGTGTCTCGATCATGCGCGCCGTGGACGTCTTGCCGTTGGTGCCCGTCACGTGAATCACTCGAGCGGACCGCTGTGGGTCCCCCAGCAGTTCCATCACCCGCCGGACCCGCGCCAGGGTCGGAACCATGTCGTTCTCTGGGGTCCGGGCGAACAACTCGTCGGTTACGTCGGACAGGTCAGGCAGTTCCGTCACCGCGTCAGTGTAGGGTCGCCGGCACACGGGGAGGCGCAGTGACGGGATTGGCCTGGCCGGCGCAGCAGCCGGTACTGACTGACGGCACCGTGACGCTGCGGCCCTTCCGGACCTCTGACGCGGACGCGGTTCTCCGGGCGTGTCAGGACTCAGCCATTCAGCGCTGGACGCTGGTACCGATCCCGTACCTGCGCGAGCATGCCGATCAGTTGGCCGGGCCGGTCTTCCACGAGGAGTACCGCCGCCAGCGGTCCGTCCAGTTCGCCGTCACGACCCCCGGCGATGGCGCCGACGGTGTGGTGGGGATCAAGTCCATCGACCACGATCACCTCACTGCCGAGGTGGGGTACTGGCTGGGCCCCTGGGCACGCGGCCGCGGGGTCGCGTCCCGAGCCCTGGCGATGATGTCGGACTGGGCATTCGGGGTCGGGCTGCTTCGACTCGAGGCCTACGTCCACACCGATAACCTCGCGTCACACCGGGTGCTGCTCAACGCCGGTTACGAGCGCGAGGGCACCGTGCGCGGCAAGTTCAACGTGCGCGGCGAGCGTCCCGACATGGCTCTGTTTGGGCGAGTCTGAGCGGCTCCACGCACCGCCAGTTCTTACCCGCGTCAGTGGCGGGGCCGTTGCCGCCAGCGGTGTCGCGGAGTGGGCGTGATCCGCCAATGTGGTCCGTCGGGGTCGG
>CAZCRC010000086.1:0-8423 GCA_964500995.1 uncultured Actinomycetes bacterium | reverse complement strand
CTTCTGATCTTCGGTGCCCGGCAACTGTTCGCCGGCGGAGATGAACCCGGTGGTGGCGGCAACGTCGACACCGCCGGTTGCACCCAGGTCACCGTGGCGGCATCGAGCGAAAAGGCGGCGTTGCTGTCCGAGCTCGCGGGCCAGTACAACGACGAAGGCCGGCAGGTGGACGGCACCTGCGTGGCGGTGACCGTCAACTCCAAGGCGAGCGGCGGAGCCGCCCAGGCGCTGTCCCGCGGCTGGGACGAGAACGTGGACGGCCCGCTGCCGACGGTGTGGACTCCCGCCTCGTCCTCGTGGGCGGTCTTGGTCGAGCAGAACCTCGCCGCCGCCGACCAACCGAACCTGATCCCGGAGACGCGCGACTCCATCGCCCAGACGCCGCTCGTCATCGCGATGCCACGACCCATGGCCGAGGCGCTCGGGTGGCCGGACAAGCAGATCGGGTGGCGTGACCTGGCGGCCTTGGCGAAGTCACCCAAGGGCTGGGCGGAGAAGGACCACCCCGAGTGGGGTCGATTCAAACTCGGCAAGACGAACCCGTACTACTCCACGTCCGGACTCAACGCCACGATCGCGTCCTACTACGCGGCGACCGGGCTGGCCAGCGATCTCACGAGCAAGGACCTCAAGGACCCCAAGACCCAGGCCTTCGTGAAGAACCTCGAATCCAGCGTCGTCCACTACGGCGACACCACCCTGACATTCCTGTCGAACATGGCCAACGAGGCGGAGCGCGGACAGGGCCTCACCTATGTCAGCGCCGTGACGGTCGAGGAGAAATCCGTCCTGGACTACAACCAGGGCAACCCGACCGGCGACCCCGCCACACTGGGGCAGGAGCCGCCCCCCTCGGTACCGCTGGCCGCGGTGTACCCCAGTGACGGCACGTTGATCTCGGACAACCCGTGGCTCGTTCTGGATGCCCCGTGGGTGACGGCGCAGCAGCAGGCCGGCGCAGCGGACTTCCTCACCTGGGTGCGTGAGCCGGCCCAACAGCAACGATTCACCGACGCGGGGTTCCGCACGTTCGAGGGAGTGCCGGGCGACGTCATCCGACCCGAGGACGGCATGCTGCCGGCCGGTGCCACCAGCGTGCTGTCCCCACCGGCTCCCGCCGTCCTTGCAGACCTGCAGCAGTCATGGGACAAACTCCGCAAGCGGGCTCACGTGCTTATGGTCATGGACGTCTCCGGATCGATGGGCGAACCCGTCCCCAGCGCCGGGTCGAACAAGTTGGAACTGGCGCAGCAGGCAGCCATCGGCGCACTCGACGGATTCGCTCCGGACGACGAGGTGGGCCTGTGGGTCTTCTCCACCGGGTTGGGCGACAACAACGAGCCCTTCCGACAATTGGTCCCGATCGGCCCGGCCAAGACGACAGTGCCCGCCATGAAGCGGGACATCGAGCAACTGCTGGCTGACGGCGGCACTGCGCTGTACGCCACGCTGCGCGAGGCGCAGAAGGAGAGCCTGAAAACGCTGGCGCCGGACCGCATCAACGCCATCGTGCTGCTGTCCGACGGCCGCAACGAGTACCCGCCTGACACCGACCTGAACGGCCTGTTGGACGACCTGAGCGCCGAGAGCGTCGACACCAGCGTGCGCGTGTTCACGATCGGCTACGGCGAGGCCGCTGACACTGAAGCACTTCAGAAGATCGCGGAAGCCTCGCGCGGGCAGTACTACGAAGCCAGCGATCCGACCAGCATCGAGAAGGTCCTCACCAGCGTTCTGTCGAACTTCTGATCGCGGCGAACGGCATACTTCACCACATGACCGCCAGCGACGAGCTCAAGGACCCGTGGGGCTGGCTCGTGGCCGCTGTCTCGGGAGGTGTGGGCTGGGCCGCGCTCGCGGCACCATTGGGCCCGCTCGCCATCCCGGTGGGTCTGGGCATCGGCGCAGCCGTGCTCGGCACCAAGGTGGCCTTGGGATCCCGATCCGACGATCGCGATGACCGGCCAGACCGCGCCTCGCAACTGCCCAAACCACCGCGCGGGTCGCCGCAGGCGCACCTACTGGCCCGGGCAGAGCGGGCGCAGCAACGCATCAACGCACTCGCGGACAACCCCGGCGACGACTGGCTGGACGCGAAGATGGGCCGCGTCGACGACGAGGTCAGTGACGTCGTCCATCATCGGCTCGCCGACCTGGCCGGCCGGGTCACGGTCGTGGACAATTCGCTGGTCTCGGCCCAACCTCAGCTACTTCGCGCCGACTACGACCGCACTGCGGCTGCAGTCGCGGCCGAGACCGACCCCGCGTTGCGTGCCGAACGTCAGCGAGCCCTGGATGCCATGTCCAGTCAGATCGGGTCCGTCGACCGACTAGTACGGCTGCGGGAGACCCTCTTGACCCGGATGCAAACCGCCGTCGTGGGCCTGGAGGGGCTGGGGTCGCGGATGGGCGAACTGGTGGCCCTCGGCGCCGACCCGGTGACGCACGACCGCAGCGCCGAGGTGCTCGCAGAACTGACCAGTGAACTCGACACCGTCCGCTCCGGCTTGGCCGAGGCGGAAGCCCTGTCCCGGGACGTGTGAGTCTGCGGGTCAGCCGAGCAGGCTGGCCTTGATCCGATCGGGAACCGGCTCGTAGCCGGCGGGCGAGCGGGTGAACGTCGCGGAACCTTGGCTGATGGCGCGCAGATCGATCGAATAGCGGGCCAACTCCGAGGCCGGGACCACCGCAGTGACCGCGGTGAACCCGCCGTCATGGGACTGGGACCCCGTCATACGCCCCCGTCTGGCGGCCAGATCCGTCATCACTGATCCGACGTATTCGTCGGACACCTCGATCGACACCTCAGCCACCGGCTCCAGGAGCACTTCGCCCACTTTGGCCGCCGCATCCTTCAACGCCAGCCCGGCCGCGGTGGCGAAGGCCATGTCCGACGAGTCCACCGAATGCGCCTTGCCATCGGTCACCGTGACCTGCAGATCGACGACGGGGAATCCGGCGTCCAGTCCGGCCGCCATCTGCTGCTGCAGACCCCGATCAACCGACGAGATGTATTGCCGAGGGATGGCTCCACCAACCACCTTGTCGATGAACACATATCCGGAACCGGTCGGCAAAGGAGCCACCTCGATATCCACCACGGCGAACTGGCCGTGCCCGCCGGACTGTTTGACCAAGCGACCGTGACCCGCGGCCGTTCCCGCCAGAGTGGTCCGCAGCGGGATGCGCTGCTCCTCGGCGGTGACGTTCACACCGAACCTGCGACGTAGGCGGTCCAGCAGGACGTCGGCATGGGTCTGCCCCATGCACCACAGAATCACCTGGTGAGTCTCGGCGTTTCGTTCGATCCGGACGGTCGGATCCTCGGCCTGGAGCCGCCCCAACGCGGTCGACAGCTTGTCCTCGTCGCTGCGGGACGCGGCGCTGACCGCCACGGGAAGCAAGGGGTCGGGCATCAGCCACGGTTCGACCAGCAGCGGAGTGTCGGGGCTGCTCAATGTGTCGCCGGTCTCGGCGTGATTCAGTCGGGCCACCGCCACGATGTCACCGGCGACGCCACTACCGACAGGAGTCAGCCGAGGCCCCAAGGCGGAACTGATCGCTCCCACCCGCTCATCGTCGTCGTGCTCGGAGTGACCCCGATCGGTCAGGAAGTGCCCCGACACGTGCAGCAGTGAGTCGGCCCGCAGAGTGCCGCTGAAGACCCGAACCAGCGACAGCCGCCCGGCGAACTGATCGCTCGTGGTCTGGACGACCTCGGCGCACAGGGGGGCATTCGGATCACATGACAGGGCGGGAGCCGCGCCACCGTCGGGAGTCGTGGCCGTCGGCAAACCGTGCTCTGCGGGAGTCGGGAATCCGCCGACGATCAGTTCAAGGACTTCGTTCACGCCGACCGATGGGTTGGCCAGTGTCACCGGCAGGACCGGATGGAAGTGCCCCCGGGCCACGGCGGTCTCGAGATCGGCGATGAGCATCTCGGTGTCGAGGTCCTCGCCACCAAGGAAGCGCTCCATCAGCGTCTCGTCCTCTGACTCGGTGATGATGCCTTCGATCAACGTCGCGCGAGCGGTCTCGATCAGATCGCGGTGCTGTGGTTCCGACGGTGACGACTGCCGGGAGCCTGAGGAGTAGTCGTGGACGTCTTGGCTGAGCAGGCCGATCACCCCGGCCACCGACTCGTCATCGGCCAGCATGGGCAGATACATCGCCTGGATGCCGTCACCGAACGCTCGCTGGCACAGCGCGACCTGCTCCTCGAAGTCGCTGGAATCCCGGTCCAACTTGGTGGTCACGACGGCTCGGGGCATGCCCACCGCCGCGCATTCCTGCCACAGCAGGGTGGTGGCGGGGTCGATGCCATCACCGGCGGCGATGACGAAAAGAGCCGCGTCGGCGGCGCGCAGTCCAGCCCGTAACTCACCGATGAAGTCGCTGTAGCCGGGTGTGTCGAGCAGGTTGATGCGCACACCCGCAAAGTCGAAGGACAACGGTGTCAGGGTCACGGATCGGCCCAGGTCGTGCTCGACCTCGGTGTGGTCCGACGTGGTCGACCCCTTCTCAACCGTCCCCGCGGAATGAATGGCTCCCGCGGCAAGGAGCAGGGCCTCGGCCAACGTCGTCTTGCCGGAACCCGAGGGTCCCACCAGAACCACGTTTCGGATGGCGGGTTGGCGCATCGTGACCTCCCAGGACGGTGTCGCTGTCTCGTCCGTCAGCCTATTCCCCACCTGTGACCGGCCGGACGTGTCCTGACGGGAAGCGCACCCGACCCCCGGCTACGATCGTCAGCACAGCCCGGAAAGGCCCTCGATGCTCAACAATCAGAAAGCCCGCGGCATGGTCGCGGGGGTGGTCGAACCGGTGGCCCGGCGGCTACTCGCAGTGGGCCTGACGCCCGATGCGGTCACCTACATCGGGGCTGCCGCGACCAGCGTCGCGGCGTTGTGGTTCTTCCCGCGGGGACAGTTCGTTCCCGGCGTCATCATCATCGCGGTGTTCGCGTTCTCCGACCTGCTCGATGGCACGATGGCGCGGTTGTCCGGGCGTGCCGGCCCCTGGGGCAACTACCTGGACTCGACCCTGGACCGAGTCGCGGACGGTGCGGTGTTCGGGGGCGTCCTGATCTGCTTCGCGACCCAGGGACAGGCGTGGCCCACTGCCGCGGCGTGGGTCTGCCTGGTGGGTGGCTTCACGATCTCGTACGCCAAGGCCCGCGCCGAGAGTGTGGGTGCCACCGCGAACGTGGGGATCGCCGAACGAGCCGAACGCTTGATCGTGATCCTGCTCGCCGCGTTCGTCACGGGCCTCGGTGTCACCTGGCTGTTGCCCGCGGCCACAGCCGTTCTGGCGTTGCTCACCCTCATCACGATCGCCCAGCGGTTCACCCACGTCCGGCAGCAGTTGGCCCCTCGCACCCCTGCGCCCGAACCGGACGAGGCCGAGCCCACCCCGTCAGCAGATTCGGGCCAGTCCACGCCGCCGCCCCAGCCAGCCCCCGAAACCGGCGAGCCGACGCCTCAACCCCAGTCGACCACTCCGCCACAGGCACGGTCATCCTCCCCAGACCCCGCTGCGACCCCCGCCCCGGTGGCCGACCAGGACACCCTGCCCGGATTCGGCGACCGATGATCACCGACAACTTCGCCTTCTGGGGCTACTCCGTCGGATGGGCGACGGTGCGCAAGATGCCCGAGAAGCGCGCCTACGCGATGTTCTCCCGGCTCGCGGACCAGGCCTGGCGCCGGCATGGCCCCTCGGTCAAGCAGTACGAGAAGAATCTGCGCCGGGTCTTGCCGGACGCCACAGACTCCGAACTGCGGGAGACGTCGCGGGCCGGATTCCAGAGCTATGCGCACTACTGGTGTGATGCGTTCCGGATGCCCGATTGGCCGCGCTCCCGCATCCTCGACCTGCAGGTGGAGGGCCTCGAACACATCGACCAGGCCGTCGCCGGGGGTGGTGGGCTGGTCTTCGTGGGTCCCCATGGCGGCAACTACGACCACGGGGCCGCATTCATCGCCCAGCGCTATGGCAGCCTGACCACGGTCGCGGAACGGCTCAAGCCGTACCGACTGTTCGAGAAGTTCGTGGCATTCCGCGAGGAACTCGGTATGGAGGTCCTCGGTCACGGGACCGGTGATCTGGTAGCCACCCTGCAGCAACGCGTCGAGGCCGGGACGATCGTCGGACTGGTCGGTGACCGCGACCTGTCCCGCCATGGCATCCCCGTGACGTTCTTCGGCGAGCCGACCCGCATGCCCGCTGGCGCGGCCCTGGTGGCCCGGCGCACCGGAGCGACCCTCTTGGCCGTCAACTTCTTCTACCGGAACGGCCAACCCGCCGCCACCGTGTTCGAACCCATCCCGGTGCCCACGAGCGGCACCGAGGAGGCAGACATCCGCACGATCACACAGTCGATCGCCGGTCGATTCGAGATCGGGATCAGCCAGCACCCCAGCGACTGGCACATGCTGCAACCGCTCTGGTTGGCGGATCTGGACCCCGATCGGCTGGCCCGGTCCGAGGCCTCGCGGTGACCGGTGAACCGCTCACGATCGGGATCGTGTGTCCGTACGCCTGGGACATCCCCGGTGGGGTGCAGTTCCACGTACGGGATCTGCGGGCCGCGTTGGTCAAGGACGGCCACTCGGTCTCGGTGCTGGCACCCGCCGAGGACGACGACAACCTGCCCCACTACGTGACCTCGACAGGGCGTCCGGTCGCCGTCCCCTACAACGGTTCCGTCGCCCGACTGAATCTCGGGTTCCGGTCCACCCGTCGGGTGCGCGAGTGGATCCGCACCGGCAACTTCGATGTCATGCATGTCCATGAGCCGCTGTCACCGGGCATCAGCGCCGTCGCGCTATGGGCAGCGCAAGGACCCATCGTGGCAACCTGGCACTCGTCCATGGAGCGCTCCCGGGTGCTGTCGGCCGGCTTCTACCTGGCGCAGACGGTCATGGAGAAGACGCGCGGCCGTATCGCGGTGTCGGAGTTGGCCCGACGGACTCTGGTGGACCACGTCGGTGGTGATGCGGTACTCATCCCCAATGGTGTCGACTGCGCCGCATTTGCTGATGCGGAGCCGTTCGAGGGGTGGCCCGGTGACGGCAAGGCATTGTTCTTTCTGGGCCGACTGGACGAGCCCCGCAAGGGCCTGGACATCCTGCTCGAGGCACTCCCGGCGATCGCCGAGCGACATCCGGGAGTGCGGGTGCTGTTGGCGGGCCCCGGTGACCAGGACGACATCGTCAAGAAGCTCCCCGACGACGTGGCCTCCCGGTTGACCTTCCTCGGACTGGTCTCCGAAGAGGACAAGGTCCGTGCGTTCCATTCCGCGGACGTCTATGTCGCGCCGAACACTGGGGGGGAGTCGTTCGGGATCGTGCTGCTCGAGGCGATGGCGAGCGGCACGGCGGTGGCGTCCAGCGATCTCGAGGCATTCCGCCGCGTCCTGGACAACGGCGCAGCGGGCAAGCACTTCACCAACGGCGACCCCGCATCGCTCGCCCAGGTCGTGTCCGACTTGCTCAGTGACGACCAGGGTCGTGCCGAACTGGTGGCGGTGGGCCACGAACGGGCCTGGTTGTACGACTGGGGTCGGGTCACCCGTGAGATCGTCGACGTGTACCGCAGTGTCCGGATGCCGGGGGAGAAGGTCACCGAGGATCTGCGCGGACAGTTCGTGGGCCGACTCGCGCGGATGACGGATGGTGGCTCGTGAGCTGGTGGATGTGGCTGCTCCTCGCGGTCGTGATCATCATCGGCTGGTACCTGTCCTCGACAGCGGGACGGCTCGATCGGTTGCATCGTCGGGTCGATGCGGGCCAGGTGGCCCTCGACCGAGCGCTGCTGGAGCGGGCATCAGTGGCCGGTGAAGTCGCGGCAGCGCGGATGCCCGACCCGGCGTTGGCCGCTGTGATCGGTGACGCCGTCCACACGGCTCGCCGCACGAACCCAGACCAGGCGTTGGAGCGCAGCCTCGCGGAGTCGAACCTGACCCAGGCACTCGGCACTGCGTTCGACGAACCGGAAGCCGTGGCCGAATGCGCGCAGTACCCCGGCGGGGACGAACTGATGGCCGATCTGGAGAGCGCCACCCGCAGGGTGCAACTGTCCCGTCGGTTCCTGAATGACGCCGTGCGAGCCTGTCGCGACGTCCGCTACCAGGGGATCGTGCGGATCTTCCGACTCGCGGGTCGCACGCCGTGGCCACAGTCGTTCGAGATGGACGACACGCCACCGGCCGGCTTCGGGATCCGCTGACGGCTGACACGCGGCGGCCCCGTGGTCCGAGCGGGTAGGCACGGATTGGGGAGCACCGGCGTTCGCAACTACCATGGTGAGGTTCCTGTCCAGCAGTGGAGGTAGCGGCGATGGCCCAGATCAGTGACAGCCCCGCAGTCGGCACCGACCGCGTCAAGCGCGGCATGGCCGAGATGCTCAAGGGCGGCGTGATC
>CAZCRC010000085.1:6317-8473 GCA_964500995.1 uncultured Actinomycetes bacterium | reverse complement strand
GTTCGGACATGGTTCTCCTAAATGAAGACGAACATCAGGTACATGGACAGCGCCAGGCCGATCGCGGTGGCGCCCAGCACCTCGGGGGACTTGTACCAACGGGTGTCACCGGTGTCGATGCCGGCGGCGTCCTCCAGTCCCTTCACAAGCCCCACCAGAGCGGAGTCGGGCAGGGGAGTGGTGCGCTTGGACACTGCAACCGTGACCACCAGGTCGACCGCACCGGCCACGATGCCCATCCACATGGCCTGCTGGAACGGGGACCGGAAGAACTCCGGATCGATGAACGCCGCGTACACCCACACCGACCCGGCGCCCAGGATGCCCGCAACCAGGCCGTAGAAGCCGCCCCACGGGGTGGTGCGCTTCCAGAACATCCCCAGGATGAACGTCACGAACACGGGCGCCTGGAAGAACGAGAACAACGTCTGCAAGTACTCGTTGATGTTGTTGTAAGAGGCTGCGATGAAGGCGGTTCCGATGCCGGCCACGACGCCGACGATCGTGATGATGCGCCCCAACCGCAGGTAGTACCGGTCTTCTTTCGCCTTGGCGATGTACTGCTGCCAGATGTCATACGTCATGACGGTGTTGAAGCTGCTGACGTTGGCTGCCATGCCCGCCATGAAGGCCGCCACCAGCCCAGTCACTGCGACCCCGAGCACGCCCGAGGGCAACAGATCCCCCATCAGAAGCGGGATCGCGTTCGTGTACGTGAGGCTGGGGTCGGTGTCGCTGCCTAACTCCGGGATCAACATGGCGGCGGCGATGCCCGGCAGGATCACGATGAAGGGGATGAAGATCTTGGGGAACGCCCCGATGATGGGGGCACGCCGGGCGCTGTTGAGGTTGCGCGCCGACATCGCCCGCTGGACCTCTGCGAAGTTGGTGGTCCAGTAGCCGAAGGACAAGATGAACGCCTGCCCCAGGATGATGCCCACCCAGTCGCCGATGGGGTTGACCTGCTCGGGATCACCGCCGCCGTCGATCGACGTGCCCGACCAGGGCTGGTACCAGTACTCCGGGTAGTCCGACAGACGGGAAATTGCCTCGCCGGGTCCACCGACCGCAGCGATGGCCACGATTGTCAGCGGGATCATTCCGGCGATGATCACGAAGAACTGAAGCACTTCGTTGTAGATCGCGCCGGTCAGGCCTCCGGCCAGAATGTAGGCCAGCACCAGCAGCGCTGAGACGCAGATGGCCAGCGGCAGGCTCCAGCCCAGCAGCGCCCGCAGCACGATCGCCAGCGAATACAGGTTCACGCCTGCGATCAGCACCGCTGACAAGGCGAAGGAACTTGCGTTCACCAGATGAGTGGGGTTGTTGTAACGGCGGCGCAGGTACTCCGGGACGCTCTTGATCTTGGACCCGTAGTAGAACGGCATCATGACCACGCCGAGGAACACCATGGCGGGGATCGCGCCGATCCAGTAGTAGTGGACGCTCGCCCAGCCGTACTGCGCGCCGTTGGCGGCGAACCCCAGGATCTCGATCGCTCCCAGGTTCGCGCTGATGAACGCCAGTCCCGCAATCCAGGCCGGGATCGATCGACCGGCTTGGAAGAAGTCCTCACTGGACTTGATGGAGCGTTTGACCATCCAGCCGATGCCGAGCACGAAGACGAAGTAGGTGAGGAGTAGCACGTAGTCGACAAGCTTCATGTCGAGCAGGACGCCGTCGCCGACCGTCGCCTCGCTGAGGGTGATGGTCACCGCTCACCTCCTGTCGGGGGCGATCATGACAGCGCCGGTGGGCGTTGTCAGGCACCTAACGCAGGACGTGTCGGTCAGTTTCTGGTTGCATGTGCACCACAGCGACAGGAGTCCGTGCATGTTCGAGGTCAATCTCAAGCCCCGCCGACTGGCCGATCTGGGGGTCGTGGTCCCCGAGGAGCGCCTGCAGCGACTGCAGGAGCGCGTCGTCCCGCGCATGAAAGCCCAGTTGGACGGCGCCCAGATCATCAACGTCAACTCCACAGCGAGCGGCGGGGGCGTGGCCGAGATGCTCCACGTCTTGCTGCCGCTCACTTTGGGAGTCGGCTTGCCGACCCGATGGTTGGTGGTCGAGGGGGACCCCGAGTTCTTCGCGCTCACCAAGCGCCTGCATCACCGCTTGCACGGCAACAAGGGCGACGACGGCCACTTGGGCGAGGC
>CAZCRC010000085.1:0-6217 GCA_964500995.1 uncultured Actinomycetes bacterium | reverse complement strand
GTGATGGAGGGCTTCGCGCAGTACGTTGCCCCGCGCAGTGACGCGCACCTGATGCTCGTCGGCCCGTCCACGGCGCAAGTCTCGGACGACCCTGAGGGGCAAGTGGTGCTGGAAGGCATCGAAGCGCAGTGGCGTGCGCTGCCCGACGATGTCCGCGGTCGCATCCACCTCGTGAGTCTGCCGATGGATGACCCAGAGGAGAACGGAGCCCTGGTCAACGCGATCCAGCGCCATGCCGCGATCGTGACGCAGAAGAGCCTGGCCGAAGGATTCGGCTTGACCGTCACCGAGGCGATGTACAAGGCGCGCCCGGTCGTGGCGTCGGCGGTGGGCGGCATCTCTGACCAGATCGATGATCAGGTGTCCGGGCTGCTGATCGCTGATCCCCGCGACCTGGAGTCCTTCGGTCGGGAACTGCTGGGGTTGTTGGCCGACGCGGACGCGAGGGAGCGCATCGGTGCTGCCGCTCGGCAGCGCGTCATCGATGTGTACCTTCCGGACACCAGTCTGGACCTGTGGAACGAGGCCGTGCTCTCGGCCATCAAGCACACCGCCGACCGCGACCAGTGATCCCGCTGGACACGATCCGCACCGAGCAGCACGGTGCGGTACTGGTGGCTCGGATCACCAATCCCCCCAGCGATCTGTTGGATCGGCAGGTCATGACCGACCTGGGTGCCTTGGGCCGACACCTGGAGCGGGACACCTCGATCCGGGCCGTCGTCCTGACCGGGCCACGGGCTGGTGTGTTCGTGCCCCACTACCTGATCGACGAGATCCTGACCGGTAGTGAGCGGCTCGACCGCGAGACGCCCTACCCCGCTGCTCGGGTGGGGCTGGGAGCCGTCGCTGCCCTCGCGCGGGTGCCCGGTGGCCGCCGCCTGGTGACCGCCAGTCCGGCTGCCGGTCTGCTCGAGCTCATCGACACCCACGCCACGCTGAACCGCTTGGGCAGGTTGCCGCAGGTGATCGTCGCTGCCATCACCGGCGATGCCCAGGGCGGGGGCTGTGAGTTGGCGTTGGCCTGTGACATCCGGGTGATGGCTGACGGGCCCTTCCGTATCGGACTGCCCGAGGTGACGATCGGGATCCCACCGGGGGCGGGAGGTACGCAGCGGCTCATGGCCGCCGTCGGGCCCCTGCGGGCTCGGGCGATGGTGCTGGGAGCCCAGACACTGACCCCGGCTGCCGCGTTGGACGTCGGACTCGTGGACGCGGTCGTGCCGGCCGAACGAACGGAAGCGGTCGCCCTGGACATCGCGCAGACGGCGACAGCGTGGAACCCCGCTGCCGTGCGGGCGGCCAAACGGGCGCTGCAGCCGCCTGGACTGTCGCGCGGGCTTCGGCGCGAGTCCGGTGGGTTCGTCGCGGCGGTCTCCGGCCGAACGGCGATGGGAATGATGCGTCGGTTCACCGACGCGGCGGACAACGACGCCGGACGCACCCCGTGGCGTGATCGGACGATCGTCCCGGATGACTTCAGTCGCCGGTGAGCCAGCGTCGCGATGCTCGTTCGGCCATCGCGGTGATGGTCCACGAGGGGTTGACTCCGATGTTCTCCGGTACCACCGAGCCGTCCATGATGCGCAGGTTGGCGTAACCGAACACCCGGTGATCGCTGTCCACCACCCCCGTCGCGGCGTCGGGGGCGATGATCGCCCCGCCCAGGATGTGGGCAGTGGCGCCGATCCCCAACACGGACTCCAGCAGCGTCGAGTAGGCGCGACCCCCACTGACCTCGGCCAGTGCGGCCCCCGCCGCGTCGGCTTGGGCGAGGTGCGAGGGGATCGGTGCGGCACCAGGCGGTAGCCGCGAACTCAGCCGCCATCGGCCCAAGGTCCGAGCAAGCCGGAGCGCCATCTCGTTGTCGGCGTGTTGCATGACTGTCAGCACCGTGGTGCGGCGGTTCCAATCCCGCGCCCGCATGTTGGCCGTCGCAGCCGCGGGCCGAGTCAGCAGGGACCGGATCGTCGCCGCCCGACGATCCCGCAGACTGCCACCATCAATGGCCGGGGACAGGTACCACTTCATGAACGAGTAGGAGCGGGGGAACCGGTTGTTCGTCACATGGGTGGCCGGGTCGGGATAGAAGTCGCTCGAGATCGTCGCGCCATGGCTCACGTCGGTACCCGGCGGGTGCAGGACCGCCGCGAACGCCTCGGAGTTCGTCCGGACCCGATCGCCCAGTCGTTGCGACAGGGCAGGCATGGTGCGCCACCGGTCCCGGCAGGCCAACAGCAGCTCCGTCGTGCCCAGTACGCCTGCTGCCACGACCACCTCGCGGGCGACGATCGATCGCACCTGTGTTCGGTCCAGTGGATTGCGAACCACGGCCTTCCAGCCCTGGTCCCCGTTGCTGCCCAGTGGGACAAGGATCTCGACCTTGCTGGTTGGCTGGACCTGCGCGCCCAGGCGTTCCGCCTCGCTCAGGTAGGTGCGATCCATCGACGTCTTGGCTCCATAGGGGCACCCGGTGATGCATTGACCACACTGGACACACGCCTCGAAGTCGATGCCCTGTGCGGTGGGTCCGTACGTACCGCCGACCCCCAACCGGTCCGCCGTCTCCTGAAGCCACTCGTCCTGAACCCCGCGATGGGGATTGGTCTGGCGCTGCAGCATCGTGGCGGCAGTGTCGAAGTGCGAGTCGAGTTCGCGGTGCCAATCCACGCCGACCGCCGACCATCCCGGAGCGGCCAGAACATCGGTACTTGGCCGCAGCAGAACCGCTGCGTAGACCAACGAACCGCCCCCTACGCCGACCCCGCCGACCACGGTGACGTGGCGCAGCATCACCTGACGGAAGTACCCACGCAGACGCACCGCCGGCTCCCAGAGCAGTTTGCGGGCACTCGATGCCCCCGCCTGCATGTCCTCGGGGCTGATCCGGCGGCCCATCTCGGTGACGATCACGCTGCGGCCTGCCTGTGCCGCTCGAAGTGCCGCCACCGAACCCCCGAAGCCGGAACCGATCACCAGAACATCGACGTCGAAACCGGCCATGGCTCCAGCATGCCCCTAAGCCGACATCCACCGACACGGTGGTCGCCGCGCACGCGTCAAGATCGCAGGAGCATGATCAGGGGTATGGCGAACGGCAAGTCATCAGGCACCGCGGGCGGGCTGCACAAGGACGAGTTGCTGGCCCTGGCGGAACAGTACGTCTGCCCCGACCGGGTGCGGTTCCTGCGTTCGGCCGGCATCGACCTCATGATCGGACGCCGGGAGGGATATCGGTTGTGGGACCTCGACGGTCGCGAACTGATCGACGTCCATCTGAACGGCGGCGTCTACAACCTCGGGCACCGCAACCCGCGGCTCGTGTCTGCACTGGTCGCCGGGGTGCAGGAGTTCGACATCGGCAACCATCACTTCCCCAGCAGCCAGCGCGCGCTGCTGGCCCGCGACCTGGTCGAGGCCACCGACGGCATGAAGTACGCGGTGTTCGCCAGTGGTGGGGGAGAGGCGGTGGACCTCGCGATCAAGACCGCCCGGCGGTTCACGGGACGCACCCGGATCGTCTCGGCTCGCGATGCGTACCACGGACACACCGGACTCGCGTTGGCGGTGGGGGACGAGGCTGCGGCGCACGCGTTCCACTCGGATTCGGCTGATGTCACCCGGGTTCCCTTCAACGACGCTGCCGAGGTCGATGCCGCGCTGGCAGGGGGTGACGTCGCCGCCGTCATCCTCGAGACGGTTCCGGCCACGGCGGGCTTCGTTCCCCCGGCGACCGGCTACCTCGCAGCGGTACGGGCCGCCTGCGATCGCCAAGGGACGGTGTTCATCGCCGACGAGGTGCAGACCGGCCTCGGCCGGTCCGGCCACCTGTGGGCGATCCAGGGCCACGCAGTGGTTCCCGACATCCTGGTGACCGGAAAGGGACTGTCGGGTGGCCTGTACCCGATCGCCGCGACGCTGCTGTCAGCCGAGGTCGGTGGGTGGTTGGAGTCCGATGGGTGGGGCCACATCTCGACGTTCGGGGGTGCCGAACTCGGCTGCGTCGTGGCACGAGAGGTTCTCGCGATGACCACCGAGGTGGTGGGCGCCGTCCCAGCGATGGCTGAACGGTGGCGGACCGGATTACGCGCCCTGCAGGAGTCGCATCCGCGGTGGCTCGTCGAGGTCCGCCAGACCGGACTGATCATCGGACTCAAGTTCGCGCACGAGGCCGGCGGCATGCTCATGACCCGACTGCTGTACGACGAGGGGGTGTGGGCGATGTTCGCCGGGTTCGACCGCAGCGTGCTGCAGCTCAAACCGGGGCTGTTGCTGGCCGACGACGATGTCGACACGGTGCTGGCGGCGCTGGACCGCGCCTGCGCCGCAGCGGAGCGACTGTGACTCCTGAGCAGCGTCACTCCGCCGGCGATGCGCTGGCGCGAGTCGAGGCATCATTGGACCCCTCGCACCCGCAGCGTTCCGGACTTCGGGTGCTGGCGTACGGCGAGATCTCAGCCGCCCTGCTGATTTCCGATGAGCCGGCATTGGTCGGCATCGTGGCAAAGCGGATGGCCGGGTTCCGTGACGCAGCCGACGCGGCGGGGTACGTCGCACTACTGCGCGAGTACCTGGCGCGGCTGGGTGCCCTGGGAGTTGCCACACTGCCCACTGAGCCCATCACTATCGCCCGCCCTGGCGCTGGACCGACGGTCTACCTGCTGCAACCTCAGGTCGCCGCCGACAAGTTGGGTAACCACGTTCTGCTGGCATTCCCCGACGATGGCCTGCGTGTGGCCATCGGGGCGGTTCTCGACACGGTGGCCACGGTGCTGACGGCCAACAAGGCGAACCCCGATGACCAGATCTCGATCGATGCGCAGTTGTCCAACTGGGCATTCGACGGCGGACCCACCCCAACGCTCATCGATGTCGGCACCCCCTTCATCCGTCGGCGCGGGCAGCACGCCTTCGATCAGGAGATCCTGCTCAGCGCCGTGCCCCCGGGGATCCGTGCGTACTACCGGCGCAAGGGGACGGCGGCGCAATACATGGACGACTACTTCGACGCTCGACTGATCGCCGTGGACCTGTTGGGCAACTTCATCAAGGAAGGCGCAGCCGCTCGGTTGCCGCTCGGTCTCGGCGTCGTCAACGAGTGGCTGAACGGACCGGCGGCAGGCCTGCCGCAGTCGGGCACTCCCCGCGGCCCGGTCACCGAGGCCGAGGTTGCGGCGTACTACGAGCAGGACGCGGCGACTCTGGAACTGTTCCTGCGGGTCCGGCGAGTGGACCGCGGTCTCCGCCGACTGCTGCGACGCCCCTACGACTTCATCCTGCCGGGTCCTGTCAGTCGCTGAGTCAGCAGCCGTTGGACACCCAGCGTGGTGGTGACGTGTCCGCGCCGGAGAGCGCAACCCGCGCGTTGAGTCGTGAGCGGTAGTCAGTCATCGTGGTCCGGGCGAAGTCGCCGTGGGTCTGGCAGCGCCACGGCCGGTAGTCCTCGCGATGGAACCGACTGGACCGGTTCTCGCTGTGTCCGATGACATCGCCGGTTGCGATTCCGAAGCGATCCACCAGCCACGCCGTCAGCTCCAACGAAGCGCGCCGCTGCGCCCTGTTGTCCATGACAGCAGCGTCCGAGGTGCCCACGTGCTCGATGCCGATCATGCGGTGGTTGAGCCCCACAGTGTGACGGCAGCGGACATTCAGGGGGACGAGTTGGTAGACCGTGCCGTCCCGATCGATCACGAAGTGGGTGCACACCCCCGGCAGTTGCCCGAGTTCGACGTCGGGCTGGTTGGCGCGGAACGTCGCGAACACGGACGCAAGCGAGTTCGTCGCGGTGTAGTGCTGGACGACGCCGCGGGGACGCAGCCGCCACTCGGCCCGGCCGTAGTGCATCCGGGAGTAGTCGGCCATCTGGGCGCGGCGGGCGGCACCGTACGGAATCGGTCGCTGGACGATGTCGGGTCGGGCAATGGCCGGGCCAGCGGTGGCGGTGGCGGAGGCGGTGGGATCGCCGGCGGTGGGGCCGCCAGCGATCGACGGCTGCGGGGTGGGCCGAGCATCAACCGGAGCAGCAACGGACAGGCACCCCGTGGTGGCGACGGCCGCAATGATCACGGTGGCCAGCGAGGTGGGCACATGCATATCCCATGTTCTCACCCGAACGGCCGGGGACCCTCCGCTGCGGCGTCTCGGAACCCCCCGAGCGGGTCGGCTACCGTGGGTGCGCGCAGCCAGTGCGGCTGCTCGGAGGTGACGATGAGTGGGC
>CAZCRC010000084.1:0-8508 GCA_964500995.1 uncultured Actinomycetes bacterium | reverse complement strand
TGCCGCCGTCCACGCTGGTGAGTGCTCCGCGTCCCCAGCGCGGACACTCCACGTGCCCTGGGCGTCGGCGGCAGCCACGACCGACTCGTCGGTGACGGAGTCGCCGGTGCATGCGTGGATGAGCCAGGCACCGAGGACATCGGTGTCGACTTAGTCCCGCTGCTGCCAGGTGACCTGGCCTGCTGCCGTCCAGTCGCGGATCGCCTCGGTCGCCCAGGGGCTCACGACGGTGACCCGTGCCCGGTTGTCCAGCAGCCCGCGGATCCGTCGCTCGGCAACCGGGCCCCCGCCGACCACGAGCGTGTGGCGATCGGTGAGGTTCAGGAACAGGGGGTAGTTCGGGGTCACAGGTGCAGTCCGCACTCGACTTTGGTGCGACCCTGCCAGCGGCCGGAACGCTCGTCCTCGCCGGCTGCGACCGGTCGGGTGCACGGCGAGCAACCGACCGATCGGTACCCCAACTCCCGCAGCGGGTTATGCATGATCTGGTACTTCTCGATGCAGGCATCGATCTTCTCGTCGGTGAATGCCGCGATCGGGTTGATCTTGATGATTCCGTGCTTCTCGTCCCAGCTGACCAGGGGTGTCTCGGCTCGCCCAGCATGGTCGCTGCGTCGCAGGCCGGTGGCCCAGGCGTCGTAGTTGCGCAGGGCGTTATCCATCGGTGCCGTCTTACGCATGGCGCAGCACAGGTCCGGATCGCGTTCCCACAGCCGCTCGCCGTATCGGTGGTCCTGCTCCGCCACCGTGAGTTCGGGCTTCAGCGACTGGACGTTGACCGGGTACATCACCTCGACCGCATCACGCAGTCCGAGGGTTTCTGCGAAGTGGTAGCCGGTGTCGGCGAACAGCAGGTCCACACCCGGTAGTGCCTTGGCGCCCAAGCAGGCCATGACGCCATCGGAGAACGACACCGCCACCGCGATCCGACGAACTCCGAGCCGGACGCCGAACCAGGACAGCAGTCCAAGCGGGTCGGTGTCGTCGTCGAACAGGAAGGTGGCTTCGTCGATGAGGTCCTTGAGGTCCTTCTCGGATCGGCGCGGGGGGGCGAGGTCCAGGTCGATACTCATCGCAATGCCTCCTCGTCGGCGCGCACGGTCCATTCGGCGAACGACTCGTCGCCCTGCCGCTCGGTCAGGAAGTTGCCCAGCACCCGGTCCACGTAGTCCGGAAGTTCCGTGGCGGCCAGCCGCAGGCCGCGGGGCGTGCGGCCGAAACCGGAACGCTCACCCAGCGATCCCCCCAAGTGCACCTGGAAGCCCTCAGCCTGGTTGCCGTCATCGTCGGTGGCCAGAACGCCCTTGAGGCCGATGTCGGCCACCTGGAACCGGGCGCACGAATTCGGGCAACCGTTGACGTGGATCGCCAACGGCAGGTCCCAGTCCGGTCGCCGGGTCTCCAGGGTGGTGACGAGGTCGGCGGTGCGGGCCTTCGTCTCGGAGATGGCGAGTTTGCAGTACTCGATCCCCGTGCAGGCCATCGCCGAGCGCCGGAACTGCGACGGTCGCACCTGCAGACCCAGTTCCTGAAGTTCGTCGGCGAGCGCGTCGGCGCGATCGGCGGGAACGTTCAGGATCACGAACTTCTGGTGTGCGGTCAGGCGGATCAGGCCGGTCCCGTATTGGTCGGACAGGTCCGCGATTCGCGCCAGGATCTGCCCGGAGATCCGACCCACGGTGGGCGCGGCCCCGACGTAGGTCTGGCCATCCTTCTGCGGGTGGATTCCGACGTGGTCACGTCCCTCGGAGGGCGCGGGGGGCTCTGGGCCGTCAAGCAGTGGGCGCTTCAGGTACTCGGTCTCGAGGACCTCGCGGAATTTCTCGGCCCCCCAGTCGGCGACCAGGAACTTGAGGCGGGCCTTGTTGCGCAGCCGTCGGTAGCCGTAGTCGCGGAAGATCTTGATGACGCCTTCCCAGACGTCGGGGACGTCCTCGATCGGCACCCACGCACCCAGACGCGTGCCCAATTTGGGAACAGTCGACAGCCCGCCCCCGACCCACAGGTCGAAGCCGGGTCCGTGCTCGGGATGCACCACGCCCAAGAAGGAGATGTCGTTGATCTCGTGGGCGACGTCCTGGCGCGGTGACCCCGAGATCGCGCTCTTGAACTTCCGCGGCAGGTTCGCGTACTCGGGGTCGCCGATGTAGCGGCGCAGGATCTCGTCCATCGCTGGGGTGCCGTCGATGATCTCGTCGGCTGCGGCACCGGCGACGGGCGAGCCGAGGATCACGCGAGGAGTGTCGCCGCACGCCTCTGTGGTGCCCAGGCCGACGGCCTCCAGGCGCCGCCAGATCTCGGGCACATCTTCAATGCGGATCCAGTGCAGCTGGATGTTCTGCCGGTCGGAGATGTCGGCGGTGTCACGCGCGAAGTCGATGGAGATGTTGGCGATCACTCGCGCCTGTTCGCTGGTGAGGGATCCGCCGTCGCTGCGCACCCGCATCATGAAGAACTCGTCGTCGAGCTCTTCGGGTGGCAACGACGCGGTCTTGCCACCCGGGATTCCGGGCTTGCGCTGGGTGTACAGCCCCCACCAGCGCATCCGCCCCCGTAGGTCGTCGGCCGGGATCGACCCGAACCCCTGCTTGCTGTAGATCTCCTCGATGCGAGCACGGACGTTCAGGCCGTTGTCTTCGGCCTTGAACTTCTCGTTCTCGTTGAGCGGCTCGGTCTGGCCCAGCGCCCACTGGCCCTCGGGTCGGGGCGCGCGCGCCTTCTTGGCCCGCGTGGTGGGGGTCGTGTCAGTCATCGGGTCTCCGGGTTGGGACTCGGGACGCCCGGTTCTCAGAATCCTCGCCCGCGATCAGTGCGGGGCCAAGGGGCCCGAGCGCCGCACGTCCAAGGGTGGACGGGGCTCAGGCACAACAACACATGCAGCAACACATGGCCGCGTGAGCGGCCATGGGCATCACCGAGGCGGTGACGGTTGCGGAATGCACCCCGCAATGGTGCCCCATCACGTGACCGTCGTCAACGCGGGGAGTACTCATGTCCGACTCGTCCCACGCTCGGCTGCGGATGATCCGCTGCCGCACACGGCATCTACTCTTTGCCCGTGGACCTGATGACGGCGCTGATGACAGGGCTCGGGTTGGCGGCGGCCGCCGGATTGAACGCGTACATCCCACTCCTGATCGTTGCGGTGCTCGGCTACACCGGCGTGATCACCTTGACCGACCCGTTCACCGGACTCGACAACCCCTGGGTCATTGGGGTTCTGGTGGTGCTGCTGGCAGTGGAGGTGTTGGCGGACAAGATCCCGGCAGTCGACTCGGTCAATGACGTGATCGGGACCGTAGTGCGTCCCGCTGCGGGTGCTGTGCTGTTCGCCGCGAGCACGGGTGTTGTGGGTGACTTTCCGCCTGCAGTGTCGCTGATTCTCGGACTGATCACCGCGGGCACGGTGCACGGCGCCAAGGCTGCCTTTCGGCCCGTGGCCAACGTGGGGACCGGCGGCGCCGCGGCGCCGGTGGTCAGTGCCACGGAGGATGTGGTGTCGATCGGGCTGTCGCTGATTGCCATCTTCATCCCGGTCCTGGTGATCGTGGCGTTGGTGCTGCTGTGTTGGCTGGCCGTCCGGGTGTGGCGGCGGCGCCGTCGGCCGGGTGCCTCAACCCGGGTCGGTCAAGTAACTTGAGGTATCTGCCGAATAACCGTGGGTGACATCGCGCCATCCTTGGATGGCCGAACTAGGATTCAGGGATAGTGGGTCCGGAGACCAGCCGGAATGCCACGGAAGGACGCGACATGACGATCACCGCACGCCTTGGCGCCGTTGCCCTGGCCGTCGCCGTGGGCGCCTCGGCGCTCGTTGCGGCTGGACCCGCGAGTGCCGTGGATCCTGAGGTCGAGGAACCACCCGCCACCGAGGAGCCGACGCGGACCGTGGTGCCGGTGCGGCTCTCGGTGTCACCCGACCCCAGCGATGTATACGGCACCGGTCAACTGGTCACCGCGCGCTTCTCCCAACCAGTCACGCGCAAGGCCAACGTCGAGCGGGCTATCACCGTGTCGTCGGAGCAGACCCTGGGGGTAGGTTCGTGGGGGTGGATCAATGACCAGACCGCGGTCTACCGCCCGAAGAAGTTCTGGCCGGCCAATGCCGACATCACGTTCACGTTCACGCTCAAGGGCGTCGTCATGGGCCAGACCGACACCACCACACTGGTCGGGTCCGGCAACCGCAGTTACACGCTGCAGACCGGACGCAGCTTCGTCATGAAGATCCGTGACAGCAAGCATCGGCTGTATGTGGAACAGGACGGCAAGCCGGTCAGGTCGTTCCCCGTCTCCCTGGGCAAGAAGGGCTGGGAGACCTACAGCGGCATCAAGATCCTCACTCACGAGAAGTACGTCCGGTTGCGTATGACGGGCTACGACCCCGGCGCCAAGGAGCGCTGGGATGTGGTGTCCCCGTGGTCCATCCGGTTGACGCCGACCGGCGAGTTCATCCACGGTGCGCCGTGGGCGGCCTATCGGATGGGCAAGGCGAACGGCTCCCACGGCTGCACGAACATGTTCCCCAAGCACGCCAAGTGGTTGTACCAACGGGTGCGTGCAGGCGATCCCGTTGTCACCAAGGGGACCGGCCGGCCCATGGCCACCGACAACGGGACTCCCGGTGCCTACTGGAACTACTCGTGGAAGCAGTGGCTGGCCAAGTCCGCTGTCAGCGGCACCCCGGCCAAGGCCATGGCTCAGTCCGTTCCTCCCCTCACACGCCCGTCGGGTCCGTGATCCCCTCACGTAGGGTGGCGGACGACGTGCTTTCGAGGTGCGCTGGAGGGGGACAACATGACCAGGTCGCATCGGCAACGGATGGCCGTGGGAGTGCTTGCCGCCGGGCTCGGTCTTGGACTGGGGGTAGTCCCCGCGTCAGCTGTCAGTGCCTCTCGCCTCACACTCTCAGCCCATGAAGGCGGTGGCGCTTTCGTCAGCAAGGGGAAGCGCACCGCGAAGGGATCGGCGATGCTGCGGGTCAGTGCCGCTGCCACGGCCACGACAGGCGCGCCCTTCACACTGACGAGCGCCCAGGTATCCGGAGTTGTGCGCCGACACCGCCGCGTCATCAAGCGCGTGACGATTCCGATGAGGCCACGGGGCAGTTCGGGCGACAGCTGGAGGGGGCGCACGACCCTGCGTTCATTGGCGCCGGGTCGTTATCGCGTGAGACTCACGCACCTCACCACCAGCACGACGGTGCCGGGCGGCCGGATCCCGTCCCGCAGGCTGAGCGGTCAGGTCACCTCGGTCAAGGTCCGCCCGCAGCGGACTACCTTCTGGCGAGCTGAGTATTCAGTTGCCACGGTGAATCACATGGTTGTGTCGGGTGAGGTCGTTGACGCGACCGGCCATCCAGTGGGAGGTCTGGCCGTCTGCGCTGAGGACCAGGGTCGTTTCTGGTTCACTGAGCGGTGCGAGGCGACAAACCACAATGGTCGCTTCGGACTCCGTCTCCAGCCCCTGTCCGAGCATCTCTTCGCAGGTCAGTGGGAATATCTGCGGGTCGGTGACCCGCGGCTCGACCTCGCCTGGCGGACGCGCCGCTGGCAGGTCTCGGATCTCCCAGCGCGCATGGTGGTGAGCCATCGCGGCGCTGTCACAGGTGTTGTCTCGGGCGAGTCGGGGGTAGGGCTGGCAGGACGGTCGATCTGTGCCGTACCGCGAGACTTCAGCCCCTACCACGAGGGGGGGGGGTGGCTCATGGATCAGCGGTGGTGCACCACCACGGATGGCAGTGGGAGTTACTCCCTGCGCGTGGACGGGGAGGGACAGACTCGGGTATGGGTCCCCGGTGATCCCACGAGCAAGGGGTTCGTGGTCTTGATGGACTCCGTCGTGGCCGCCGACGATGGGTCGGAGGTCTTTCGTTGGGACGTCGGGCGAAGCCCAAATGCGCGCCCAGGTGATGCTCCCGGTTGGCAGTGGGCCGACCTCCTGAACATGGCCGCAGTGCCGGGTCGGCAGTTCGACCTCACCCTGACGGATCTTGTGTCAGGTGACGCCATCCAGGTCACCGGGCGAGTGACTCATACCCTTGCTCCGGACACCGCCCTGGTCGGTCATCTTGTGTGTGGCTTCAGCCGCGCCGGATACCAGTGCACCCAGACCGACGAATCCGGTCACTACCGCTTGTCGCTGCCCATCAGGGTGGATCCCGACAGCCCTGACGCGCCCGTCGCGGGCAAGATCGTCGCGGGTCCGAGGGGCGGCCAGTGGGGGGATGATCCAGCGTGGGCGCGCTTCGATGCGGTTCCCGGTGCCAGCGTCACTGCGGACTTGGTCCTCGCCCCCTGACGGCGGCCGGACTCCCAGGGAATGAGAAAGCCCCGGCCGAAAGGCCGGGGCTTTCTGCAGTTCAACAGGTCAGTCGGTCTCCTGCACCGCCAGCGCGGTGATCTCGGCGAGCGACTCCTCGAGGCAACGGACCATGACGTCGTGGTCGTAGATGGCGGCGGTGTCCAGGTTGATCCCGAACTCAGCCTTGCCGTCATACGACATCATCGCGACGTTCATGGCTGCGCCGCCCTTCGGTGCGAACGGCATCATCTGCTCCACTCGAGCGCCCGCCATGTAGACCGGGATAGGCGGTCCGGGAACGTTCGTCGCGGCGACGTCGGTGCCCTTCATCATTCCCGCGGCCAACGCCGTGGTGGCGGGTCGGGGCAGCGACGTCAGCAGTCGGAAGATCGGCTCGCTGATTTCGAGCGCGGGTTCCGTCCGGGCCTGCAGCAGCAGCGGATGCAGTTCCTTCACCCGGCCTACGGCGTCGGTCGGCCCCAAGGGGAGCGGGAACCGTGCGGGCACCCAGCGGTTGCCGGTGGCGGGCGCGTCGGTCTTGGGCCTGAGGTTGACGGGCATGTTCACCCGAACCGCCGGAGCCTCCTCCAACGAGACGCCGTGAGCTGCGTGGTACTTGGCAATGCCGCCGGCGACGAACGCCATAAAGGCATCGTTCAGGGTTCCGCCGTTGGACTTGCCAGCCACCTTCAGGGCATCCAGCGGAGCCTCGAGGACGGCGAAGTGAACACCGAGGGACCGGCCACGCATGACCGGTGACAGCGGCGTCGAGGCGGGTGCCAGGATGCGCGCCGCCGACGACGTGAAGTCGACACTGTTCTTCACTGTGCCGACGGGGTCGGTCACGGTGCCGGTGACCAACTTCTTGGCCCCGTCTGCCACGCCCTTGATCTGGCCAACAGCGGTCTTGGCGGCGTACTCGGTGCCCTCTTTGATGCGATCAGAGGTGTCCTCGTGGCCGGTCTCCTCGATCGGGGGCAGCTCCTGCTCCGGACGTTGGCTGGGATCGTTGGTGAGGTCGAACAGGGTGGCGGCCATGGCCATCCCGCCGACTCCGTCGGTGATCGCGTGGTGGATCTTCAAGATCACGGCGGCCTTGTTGCCCTTGAGGCCCTCGATGACGATGGCCTCCCACAACGGGCGGGCCCGGTCGAAGTCCATCTCGGCCATGTGCTCCGCGACGTCGAGGACATGGGCCTCGTCGCGGGTGTTGGCGGCACGACGGAATCGCAGGTGGTAGTTCATGTCGAAGTCGTCGCTCGACTCCCACCGCGGTGGTACGAGCGACACGGGGTTGCCGACCACGCGCCGACGCAACGCTGGGACCCGGATCGACATCTCCTCGATGCGCTGGGTCAGGACCTTACGGTTCGGCTTCTTCTCGAGCATGACCACCATGGTGATCACCGACCGCAGCAACGGGTCCGTCTCGACGCCCCACATCACGGCATCGAATACCCCCATGCGACTGTCAACCTTGCGTGACACTATGCACCTCCACTCCGACGCCGAGCCTAGTCAGCGCAGGGCCGTTGGTCCTGTCGAATGGCAAAGGTCGTGAGTGGTCTAGCGTGAAGGAGACCCGCAACGCGGGCGCGAATCGGTTTGGATCGTCGATGGGCCGGGTACGGTGCGCCCGGGACAGGTGACGGGCTTACCGTCGCTGCACAAGTGTCGGCCTCGGCCGGACATCGATGAGTACGAGGTGAGTAGACATGAAGAAGGCGCTCTTGATCGTCGCCGCGACCGCTGGAGCCATTGCCGGCTTGGCCATCGCGAAGCGGCGTGGGGGAACTGACGCATCCGACGTCTCGCAGACGGCGTCCGTGTGGGCCGATGCGGTGAGCAACGCGGCAGCCAAGGCAGCCGACAGCGTGTCGGACGTGGCGCACGACGCCGCCCAGTTCACGGACAAAGCGGCTCAGCGCGTCTCGGACGCCGCGGCCACCGTGGGTGCCGCTGCCGCTGAGGCCGCGGATCGCACGGGGGGTGTTGTGGACACCGCCGCGAAGTCGGCGTCTGGCGTCGCCAGCGAGGCGGCAAGTGTCGCCGGAAAGGCGGCCGCTGAGACCGCCAAACAGGTGGCCGAGGCCGACAAAGCCTGAGCAACCCCAACTCCACCAACACCAGAGGGGCGGCCCACACGAGGTGAGTGGGGGCCCGCGGGGGGGTCTACGGGGCTGGGTTAAACCGGCCCCCGGCCCC
>CAZCRC010000083.1:0-8641 GCA_964500995.1 uncultured Actinomycetes bacterium | reverse complement strand
AGCCTCCACCTGACGCCAGGAGTGGGTGATGGTGTGCAGCATCGCCAGCAAGGTGGTCGGGGTGGCCAGGAAGACCTTCTTATCCAGACCCTGCTGGATGAGGTCCGGCCGGGCCTCCAGCGCGGCGCTGAGCAATCCCTCGCTGGGCAGGAACATGATGACGAACTCAGGCGAGTCGTAGCGCCGCCAGTACTCCTTGGCCGACAGCGACTGGATGTGCTGGTGGACGAGTCGGCCGTGTTCTGCGAGCACATCGTCGGCCGAACCGGTGTCGTCACCAGCCAGCCGCAGGAAGGCATCCAGAGGCACTTTGGAGTCGACGATGACCTTGCGTCCCCCGGCGAGGTCGATGATCAGGTCGGGTCGCAGCGCACCCCCGGTGTCCGACCTGGTGTGGTCCTGCTCGACGTAGTGGACGTGGCGCAGCATCCCAGACGCCTCGACCAGACCCCGCAGTTGCATCTCACCCCAGGCGCCACGCTTCTCGGTCCGCGATAGCACGGTGCTCAGTTTGCGAGCCTCGGCCTGCACATTGCGGCTCGCCTCGCCGAACTCCCTTGCCATCGTGGCCACCTTCTGACCAAGTTCGGCCTCCGCCTGGATGCGGGTCTGCTCCGCCTCCCGCACCTGTCGCGCCAACTGCTGGAAGGCCTCGCGCATGGGCGCCATCTTCTTCTCGAGTTCGCCGTTGTGCTCCCGCTGCCACTCGAGGTCGGCCTTCGTCTGCTCGTACGTCTGCTGGGAAGCCCGGACCTGGCCGGACAGATCGGCGAGCTGCTCACGCAGCGCGGCGCGTTCGGTCTGGAACTCGGCCTGGGCCTTGGCCAGGCGGTCCTCTGCGGCAAGAACGTCCTGGCGTGCCGCCAGGCGACCACGCTGCTGCCCCACCAGACTGCCGACGGCGAACCCGGCGGCAACAGTCAGGAGGAGCAACGCGGCGGTGATGATGATGGGTGCGATCTCGCTCATGGGCTCAGCCTGCCGCAGGGGTCCGACAGATCCCGTGGGACACGCGGTCAGGGGGGTGGGCAGCCCGCCCTACACTCGGCGGGTGGCATCACTCTCCATCGGAATCGTCGGCCTGCCCAATGTCGGCAAGTCCACGCTCTTCAACGCGCTGACCAAGAATCCGGACGGGGCGCTTGCTGCCAACTATCCCTTCGCCACGATCGAACCCAACACCGGTGTCGTCGCGGTCCCCGACGAGCGATTGCCGCAACTCGCCGAGATCTTCGGGTCGGAGCGGATCCTGCCGGCCACGGTGACGTTCGTCGACATCGCCGGGATCGTCCGTGGCGCCAGTGAGGGGCAAGGCCTCGGAAACAAGTTCCTGTCCCACGTGCGCGAATCCGACGCCATCTGCCAGGTGCTGCGGGCCTTCACCGACCCGGACGTGGTCCACGTCGAGGGACACGTGTCTCCCGCGGACGACATGGAGACGATCAACACGGAGTTGATTCTGGCCGACCTGCAGACGCTGGAGAAGGCGATCCCACGGCTGCAGAAGGAGGCGCGCAACGACAAGTCCCGCGCCCCGGTCCTGGCCGCGGCCGAGCAGGCTCAGGAGGTACTCGACGCAGGGCAGACCGTGTTCGCCGCCGGTCTGGACCGGGAACCGCTGCGGGAACTGTTCCTGCTGACAGCCAAGCCGTTCATCTATGTCATCAATGCCGACGAGGAGGAGTTGGTCGACGACGACTTCCGCTCCCGGATGCGGGACCTCGTCGCCCCCGCAGAGGCGGTGTTCCTCGACGCCAAGATCGAGTCCGAACTCGCCGAACTCCCCGAGGACGAGGCGCTGGAACTGCTGGAGTCGGTCGGTCAGACCGAGTCGGGGATTCATGCACTCGCCCGCGTGGGCTTCGCGACTCTGGGCCTGCAGACCTACCTGACCGCAGGGCCCAAGGAATCGCGGGCGTGGACCATCCCGGTGGGTGCCACCGCCCCGGAGGCCGCCGGTGTCATCCACACGGACTTCCAGAAGGGGTTCATCAAGGCTGAGGTCATCGGCTTCGACGAACTGGTCGCGGCCGGCGGCATGACCGCAGCCAAAGCGGCGGGCAAGGTACGCATCGAGGGCAAGGACTACGTGATGGCCGATGGCGACGTGGTCGAGTTCCGCTTCAACGTGTGAGTTGCTGACTCCCAGGTACCCGTTACGACGGTTAGACCGCCGGAACGGAAGGGAAGTGACGCCACGGGTCTGGCGGAGCGGCCGCCAGAGCGCATCCGACGATCATGATCCCTACCGTGGGGGTGATCCCCTGGAGGTACTTGTGGCCGCGAAGAAGACCGACCAACCGCTCGTCGTGAAGTGGAAGGAAACCCCGGACAACCACGACTACCCGGCCGCCGGCAGTTATCTGAGTCTGATCGCCGACGACGACATCGTCACCGACCTCGTGAGTCGCCTCAAGAAGGCGCCGATCGTGACCCACAAGGCGAAGGACATCCTGCGAGCAGCCCAACTGGAACTGCTCCCGATGGACAACGAGCACGTCAAAGAGGACCTGCGCAAGATCGCCCAGGGCGTGGAGTTGTCGCCGGTATTGATCGTGCGGGGGCGGATCAAGGAGGGGGTCCCCACCCAGATCGCGGACGGGTACCACCGCGTGTGCGCCAGTTACCACCTGAGCGAGAACACGGACATTCCGAGCCGCATCATCGACCTCTGACACTCCCCGCTCTGCTCCGATGGGCCGCGCGGCAGCTCGACCTGACCGGCGCCGAGAACACGAACGCGTGGGCAGGCAAACTGCAGACCGCGGTCGAGGACCTGAGCCTCACGACCGACGCGCAGTCGGAGTTCTACTACTTCGTCACGGAACGCACTTTGGTTCTCGACTCGGAGCGCGCCATCCGACTGCAGTTGGCACTGCCCGAGATTCCGCTGGCGATCTGGCTCGTCATCTTCGTGTGCACGTTCGCATTCATCGTCTTGCTCACCATTCACCTGGGGGCGCGGCGGCGTATCCGCCTCGTCTCGGTGGGCGCGTCCACGTTGGTTCTCCTTGCCATCGTCATGAGTCTGGCCGCGATGGATCGGCCGTATGCGGGCGCCATCACCACGGTCGCTCCTGTGGCCATGGAGTCGGCCCTGTTGACGCTGCAGGATTCGTTCCCCGAAGAGGACTGGGGCACCTGCGAGCAGATCGAGGTCAACAGCCCGGGCTGAGACCGGTCACAGAACGGCATACCCGGACCGGCCCGGTCCCTGGCATGCCATAGTGCGGTGTTGCTGCGGTCCGTGCGGATCGCGATCCACCGGACCGGGAGGGGCCTCGCCATGTCACTGAGCCGCGAGACGCTGGAACAGTTGCGCGTCGATCCGAAAGAGGACTTCCGGCTCGCCGACCACGATCCGGCGTGGCTGCCCCCGGGAGCCAAGGACATGTCGAAGTCGGAGCGCAAGGCCTACGCCGAGAAGATGCTCCACGACAACGTCAAGGAACTGTCCGAGGCTCAGGATCTGCTGTACGCCGACGACCGATACAGCCTGCTGCTCGTGTTCCAGGCCATGGACGCCGCCGGCAAGGACGGCACGATCAAGCACGTCATGAGCGGCGTGAATCCGCAGGGCTGCTCCGTCACCTCGTTCAAGAAGCCGAGCGAGGAGGAGATCGACCACGACTTCCTGTGGCGGTGCAACAAGGCCCTGCCGCCGCGCGGAAATATCGGGATCTTCAATCGCTCCTACTACGAGGAGGTCTTGGTTACGAAGGTCCACCCGCAGATCCTGGACAACCAGCGACTGCCGGTGACCGCTCGCGGCGCTGGGTTCTGGAAGGCCCGCTATGACGACATCAACGCGTTCGAACGGCACCTGGTGCGCAACGGCACCGTCATTCTGAAGTTCTTCCTGAACGTGTCCAAGGAGGAGCAGAAGGTTCGCTTCATGGAGCGGTTGGACACGCCCGAGAAGAACTGGAAGTTCTCGTCGGCCGACGTGCGCGAACGCGGGCATTGGGATGAGTACCAGGCCGCGTATCAGGAAGCGATCCGAGCGACGTCCACCCCGTGGGCGCCCTGGTGGGTCATCCCGGCCGACCGCAAGTGGGCGATGCGCGCCGCGGTATCGGACATCATCACCACCACCATCACGGGTCTGGACCTCCACTACCCCGAACTCAGTGATGCGCAGCGCGAGGACCTGGCTGCGGCGCGTGCCGCGCTGGAGGCCGAGTGAGCCGGTCCTCGGTTGCCGCCGCGACCATCGCCACCGCGGCAGTGGTCGCTCTGGCGGGATGTTCCGCCGCGTCCGAACCAGAGCCGGTGGAGTCGAGCGCGCCCCCGCAGCCCGTTGGCGCTGCCTCCATCTCCACCACCGAACCCGCGCAGCTCCTGTTGCCGGCGATGGCGTCGGAGAGTGGCGCGGGGGATGTTGTCGACGCCATGTGGACCGGACTGGTCGACTACGACCCCGTGACGGCGGCCCCGCGATTGGCGCACGCCGAGTCGATCACGACAGAGGACAACCGGACCTGGCGGATCCGACTCAAGCCCGGGTGGACGTTCCACGACGGCAGCCCGGTCACCGCGGCGTCCTACGTTGATGCCTGGAACTGGGCAGCCGCGTGCCAGAACGAGGCCGCGAATCAAGCATTCTTCGGACCGCCGGGCGCCAACATCGCCGGATTCGAACAGACCGCCGGCAGTCCCAAGGCGAACGGGTCGGTGACGTGCCCGGATCAGGCGGTGCCGCTGACCGGCTTGACCGTCACCGATGAGCTGAACTTCACCATGACGCTCGCAGAGCCGGTCGCGATCCTGGAGTCGATCCTCGGCTACTGGGCGTTCGCTCCCATGCCCCAGACGTTTTTCAAGGACCCCGAGGTCTTCGCCGCCGACCCCATCGGCAACGGCCCGTTCCGGTTCGAGTCGCGCGCCGTGGGCACGGACATCCGCATGGCGGCGTTCCCCGAGTACCAGGGAGCCGATCGGGCGCAGGTCCGTGACATCGAATGGCGCGTGTACACCGAGTTGGAACGCGCCTATCAGGACCTGCGTTCGGGCCGATTGGACCTGCTGACCCGGATGCCGCTGGAGGTCCTCGAGGATGACCGCTGGCAGCGTGATCTCGGCGAGGGCAACTTCCTGCTCAAGCCCGCCGGATTGTTCACGTCGCTCACGTTCCCGCTGTACGACGAACGCTTCGATTCCGCCGAACTGCGCGCTGCGCTGAGTCGCGCGGTGGATCGACGGAACATCGTCAAAGAGGTGTGGAACAACACCGTGATCCCGGCTGACGCGTGGGCGCCGCCGGTGGTCGACGGGTATGAGCCGGGCGCCTGCGGTGATACGTGTGTCTACGATGCTGCGGCCGCGAAGGAACTCCTGTCGCGCAGTGGCGGATTCAAGGGCGATCTGTCCATCGCCTACAACGAGGACGGGGGACATGCGGCGTGGGTTGCCGCGGTCTGTGAATCCATCACGAACACGGTGGGCATCACGTGCGTTCCCCAGCCGTTCCCGACGCAGAAGGAGTTCCTGGCCGCGGTCACGGACAAACAGATGATCGGACTGTTCCGCACGACCTGGCGGATGGACTACCCGAACATCCAGAACTTCCTCGAGCCGCTGTACGGCGCCGGCGGCGCGAACGAGGGCGGGTACTCGGATCCGCGATTCGATGAGCTCATGGCCGAAGCACGCAAGTTGCCCGTCGACGAAGCGATCGCGAAGTACCAGGAGTCCCAGGTGATCCTGTCGGGCACGGTGCCCGCGATTCCGCTGTGGTCCGGGACCGTCCAGATGGGGTGGAGCGACAAGATCCAGCCGGGACTGATCATCACGCCGTTCGCGACAGTGGACCTGGCGAGCGTGTCGGTCGTGACAACGGGCGCCGAACCCGAGACCGGCGAACCCGACCCCAGCGGGTCCGAGGTTCCGGCACCTGACCCGGCCGCGCCGAGTCCCACACCCAGCGACGTGCCCGCCCCGGCGCAGTCGGGGCCGGTTCCCGCAGCCAGTTGAGGCCACGGCTGCGACGATGCCGCATCGCCGCAGCCGTGCGACCATGAAGGTCCACGCGTCTTCCCCCTGACTCGGGTGGTGGCGCTGCTGTCTCCTGGGAAGTGGGTCCATGACCGATCACGCCACTGGCACCGGCACCGAACGTTCCGAGCGGGCGGCCCTTCCGGGCAACGTCAACTTCCGCTACCAGAACACGGCGATCCTGTCCGTCACGGCCGTGGACGCCCCGATCGTGGTGACCTCGCAGTCGTTCGACGACCGCCTGGCGCAGACCTACGATCGCACCGGCATCCGCCCGGGCATGTTGTCGGTCGTGGCGGGTATCGAGGAGCGGCGCTGGTGGCCCGAGGACGTGAGCTTCGTCGACGCCGCCGTGATGGCGGGAGCGAAGGCGATCGCTGAGGCGGGAATCGACAAGCGCCGGATCGCGCTGCTCATCGACTCGTCGGTGTGCCGCGCACACTTGGAGCCCAGTGCGGCAGTGGCGGTGCATCATGAGCTCGGTCTCAGCCCGGCGTGCATGAACTTCGACCTGTCGAATGCCTGTCTGGGATTCGTCAACGGCATGCAGATGGCCGCCACCATGATCGACGCCGGTCATGTGGAGTACGCCTTGGTGGTGGATGGCGAAGGCAGTCGGCGGACCCAGGAACGAACCTTGGAGCGCTTGGCCCAACCCGACGCGACGGCTGAAGATGTCTGGTCCCAGTTCGCGTCATTGACGCTCGGATCTGGCGGTACTGCGATGGTCCTCGGCCGAGCCGACGCTCACCCCGAGGGACACCGCATCGTTTCTGCCGTCACCAGCGCCGCGACGCAACACAACGAGTTGTGTGTCGGAACCCTCGATGACATGCGTACCGACTCCAAGGGCCTGTTTGCTGCCGGGGTGCAGTTGTCGATCGAGATGTGGGAGGAAGCCAAGGGGACGTTCGACTGGACCGATCTGGACCGCTACGTCTTCCATCAGATCTCCAAGGTGCACACTGCGGCGATCACGGGTGCCCTCAACATCGATCCGGCGCGCGTGCCGAACACCTTCCGCACCTACGGCAACATCGGGCCGGCGTCGGTGCCCTTCACACTGGCACATGAGGCATCGTCGCTGGCGCCCGGTGACCGCGTGCTGCTGATGGGGATCGGCTCCGGCGTGAACGCGTCCGGCCTTGAACTTCTGTGGTGAGAACTCCGACAGCGCCGGCGCAGTTGCCGCCGACGGGCCTGCCCGGCCTCGATCCGGAGTGGTCGCGGATCGTGGACATCACCGACGCCGACGGCGTCGCTCGTTCCTTCCATGTCTTGGACAGCGGAGTCGGTGAACTGTCGATCGGCACGATCCTGTGCGTCCACGGCAACCCCACCTGGTCCTACCTGTGGCGGGCGCTCGTCGCGGCCCCGCCACGCGGCTGGCGCGTCATCGCGGTGGATCAGTTGGGTATGGGCTACTCCGAGCGGATCGGCGAGGTCCGACGATTGGCCCAGCGAATCGACGACCTGGGGCGACTCACTGACGCCCTGGGAATCACCGGACCGGTCGTCACCGTGGCGCACGACTGGGGCGGGCCGGTGTCACTGGGCTGGGCCCTGGACCACCAGGACCAGTTGGCCGGGGTCGTCCTGACCAACACGGCGGTCCACCAACCGGAGGGGGCGCGCGCACCCACCCTGATCCGGATCGCCCGTTCGGCGGGACTGCGGCAGGCTGTGTGCCGGGACACGGCCACGTTCGTTCGGGGCACCACGGCGCTGTCCCGACCGCGCCCGGCCAAGGCAGTCCGTGACGCCTTCGCCGCGCCCTACGCCTCGGCGGCCCGTCGCCAAGCGGTCGCCGACTTCGTGGCCGACATCCCACTGGAGGACGATCACCCGTCCATGGCGACCCTGCGCGCGATAGCCGACGGCGTCCGGGGTCTCACCGTCCCGGTCCTGCTGGCGTGGGGCCCGGCCGACCCGGTCTTCTCCGACCTGTACCTGCGCGACCTGATCGAGCGAATCCCGCACGCGGACGTGCATCGGTACGAGGGCGCATCGCACCTGGTCACCGAGGACGCACCGGCAGCCCTGGCGGACATCAGCCGTTGGATCGAGTCCACCTGTGGCCCCCGGCGCGCTGACGCGGCAACGCCGCCACTCCGGGTCGGGGCGACCCCCACCACGCGGCTGCCGATGACGGCCGCCCTCACAGCACGAGCCGCGGACCCGCGAACCGCGGCCGAACCCGCCATCGTCGAGTTATCCGGCAGCGGCCGAACGATCACCTGGGGGCACCTGGACCGCGTGGTCACCGATGTCGCTCGGGGGCTGGCGCAGGCTGGCGTCCAACGGGGCGACCGTGTCGTGCTGCGGGTGCCTCCGGGTGCCGACCTGGCGGCGGCCGTCTATGCGTGCTGGCGAATCGGTGCCGTGGTGGTGGTGGCCGACGCCGGACTGGGGCTGCGGGGTCTCACCCGCGCACTTCGAGGTGCCTGGCCCGACTACATCATCGCGGCCGAGCGGGGCCTGGTTGCCGCCCGGCTGCTCGGCATCGGCGGCCGCCGGTTCGCCGTGGGATCGCTGACCCCAGGCCGCGCTCGCCGCCTGGGAGCAGAGGCCACCCTGGCGGAGTTGGCCCGGAACGCCAGCGGCGCCGCCGATGACCCGCAGCCCCCGCAGCCGGACGACGTCGCAG
>CAZCRC010000082.1:0-8718 GCA_964500995.1 uncultured Actinomycetes bacterium | reverse complement strand
AGAGACTCAGGAAAGAAGTGAGGCGCCGCATCGATCTCCTCAGCTGGGGTGAGCGTTGTCGAGCCGCGCACCTAAGCCGAAAGGCACCCGCGGCACTCCTACTACCGAGCTAAGTACGTAGCACAATAGTACGTAGACGGAACGTACATCACTTTGGTATCAGGAGGAACGTCTGTCACAGTCTCAGGTCGGTTACAACTGTGCGCCACGGGCGCTAGGTTCACGCGCCGCGGCCGGTAGTGCAGAGATGCTGGCCTATGCGGTCGAGGTGAGGCGTATCGCGGCTTTTGCCAGCTCGGCGGCTACATTGGGGGCTGAAGGGGCTCGGGGCGCGAGGAGGCCAGCTCGTCGCGGAGAGCGGGAGAGGCGCAAATGGAACAGCGAGGATTCGGCGACCTCGAAGCGGTGGTCATGGATTGCGTGTGGGATTACGCCGAGCCTGTCACGGTGCGTGAGGTTTTCGACGAGATCTCTCAACGGCGGCAGATCGCGTACACCACCGTGATGTCGACGATGGACAACCTGTACCGCAAGCGCTGGTTGCAACGTCAGCGCGATGGGAAAGCGTACGTGTATCAGGCGTCCATGAGCCGCGAGGAGCGTTCCGCGCGTTTGATGAAGGCCGCGTTCGACGCCGGCGGGGATACCGATGCGGTGCTGGCCTTCTTTGTTGAGCAGATGAACGCCGAGCAGTCCGCTCAATTGAAGGCGGCTCTGCGCAAGGGGCGTCGGTGATGACCGCCGCGCTGTGGCTGCTCCTCTACGGCAGCGCGCTGGCCTGGTGGGCGCCACCGGTCCTGAGGCGGATGACCCGTCACGGCATCAGCCCCCATATGGGAGTGGCCGCCTGGCTGGCCACCGTCGCCGCGACGCTGACGGCGTGGCTCGTCGCGCTGATCATGGTCATCGGCGCAACGACGGACAGTATTCGTACGGGCGCGGTCGTGACGCTGTGCCTGGAGCTGTTTGGCTTCTCCGAGCACACCCCCATGGCCGGACGAATCGGTTCCGTTGTTCTCATCGCGGTAGGAACCCTGACGTCAGGGTTCGTCGTAATGCGGATCGGTCGCTGCTTGTCGCGGCTGCGGGCGCGAAGTCACGAGCACGCGCGTGCCGCGCGGATCGTCGGCCGACCCACCGACCATCCCAATGTGGTGGTCGTGGAGGCCGACCGGCCTGCTGCCTACTGCGTGGTCGGACGCCCGAACGCCATCATCGTCACCTCCGCGGCGATGAAGTCGTTGAACCGATCACAGCTCAAAGCGGTTCTGGCGCATGAAAACGCGCACATCTCAGGGCGCCACCACCACATCCTCATGGCGCTCCGCGCTTTGGGGGGCACACTGCCGCGGCTTCCGCTTTTCGCGACGGCCCCTCATCGTGTGGGTGAACTGCTGGAGATGTGCGCTGACGACACCGCCGTGCGCCGCGTCGGCACGCATCCGCTGTTGGCTGGATTATCTGCTCTGGCCGGAGAACACCCGCCTGCACGGGAAGGCCTCGCCGCGGCGGGAACAGCGGTCATCGCGCGAGCGCAGCGCCTGCTCACCCCCACACGCCGGCACGTGCGATGGCGCCACCGCATCTGCCTGGCAGCCGCGATCACCGCCATGCTCGCCACACCCGCCCTCATCCAGGTGCTCTGCCACCACTAGCGCCTCAACGCCCGCCGCACGTTCCGCAGGTGGAGCCAATGCGCGTAGGCCGCCAGCAAAGGAAACACCGCTTGGCGCGCGGGCCGATAGAGCGCAAATTATCTACGTAGTAAAACCGTAGATGATCTGCGGTACAAGCAGCGCAACGATCTGTTGTATCTCCTTCGCGGAACCTCCAAAAGGGCGTTTTCGCAAGGGCATCGGGCGAAGTCGATCGTGCGACGGAACGGCCGGATGGCTCGGCGCAACGGCGGTCGCGCTCTGATCACAACCCGGCATCGGCTAGGGGGCCGAGCCTGAATTCGCCGATCCGCTGCTACAGTCGGCAACATCGTGAAGTACTTCGACGCGAACTCTGGGCAACGCCGCCGCGCCATCGTCGCGGCGTTGATCGCGTTCTGGACCGTCATCGTCGGAGCCGAGTGGGCACTGCCCGGCGTGAATGCGGCACCTACGCACGGACCGCACACCCTGGCCGCCAGTGCGGTCGGCGCGCCGATGTCTGTCGAGCTCGACCACCCCCACCTCTCCCAACCCGACGCCGAGTGCACGCCCGACACCCTGGCCGAAGCGATCCTGCCGCGGGGAACGGTCTCCCTGATCGCGCTCGCGTTGGGCCTCGTCGTGGCTGTACTTCCGCTGCTGTGGTGCCAGGCGGCGAAGGCGCCTATCCGCGGTCCACCACGGAACGCCCGCGCCCTGCGCACCGGCCGCGACGTGCTCGCCCACCTGTGTATCGCGCGCCGCTGATCGGCTAGCGTCAGGCCCCGTCGTCTTCGACGGTGGCCGGTGACCGCTACCTGCCGTCAGTCGCCGTGCTTCGTCGCGGCCTCACAGAAGCGACATTCATCGATGAATCCTGCCCTGCCAATCCGCCATGCACGCACTTCCCACACCCGATCGGCACAGCCACAACGCGGCCGCAACGAGCGGCCGGCCACCATGGTCGGCCAGACCCCTGTCTTGAGAATCGGCGCACCGTTCACGTCAGAAGAGCGGGGCTTTTGGGCCAAACTCGAAGGCTTCAACCCGGGAGGAATGAAAGACCGACCCGCGCTACACATGGTCGAACGCGCCCGCTCCCGCGGGGCACTTACCCCCGGCGCCCGCATCGTTGAATCCACCAGCGGGACGCTGGGATTGGGTCTCGCACTAGCCGGAACGGTCTACGGGCACCCCGTCACCTTGGTCACCGACCCCGGGATGGAGCCGATCATTCAGAATATGCTCGCCGCATTCGGCGCCGACATCGAATTGGTCACTGAACCGCACCCACAGGGAGGCTGGCAGCAGGCCCGCCGTGACCGCGTGCAGAAGATCTTGGCCACCGACCCACGCGCCTGGCATCCCGATCAATACAGCAACCCCGATAACGTCGAGGCCTACCGCGGCCTGGCAGTGGAACTGAACGAACAACTCGGCGCCGTTGATGTCCTGGTGTGCTCGGTGGGCACCGGAGGCCACTCGGCCGGCGTCGCACGCGTCCTCCGAGAATTTAACCCGCAGCTGCGGCTGATCGGCGTCGACACGGTGGGCTCGACGATCTTCGGCCAGCCCGCGGCTTCTCGGCTCATGCGCGGCCTGGGATCGAGCATCTATCCCGGCAACGTCGACTACCAAGCGTTCAACGAAGTGCATTGGGTTGCCCCCGCGGAGTCGGTGTGGGCATGCCGCACCCTGGCGGCCACCCACTACGCCAGTGGCGGCTGGAGCGTCGGTGCGGTCGCCCTAGTTGCAGGCTGGGTCGCACGCAATAGCCCTGCCGGAGCCACTGTCGCAGCGATCTTCCCGGACGGCCCGCAACGCTACTTCGACACCATCTACAACGACGACTACTGCCGCGCCCACGGCCTGCTCGACGCAGCGCCCCCGAGGCATCCCGCCACCATTGAGGACCCGATGACCCAGACAGTCACGGCGTGGACGCGATGCACCACCGTTGTCGACCCCACCGAGGTGCAGTCACGATGACCCTGCTGTCAGCCTTCCGCAGCTTTGGTTGGCCCAGCCGGATGCTGATGATCAACCAATTCGGCATCAACCTGGGCTTTTACATGCTCATGCCTTACCTGGCCGGCTACCTCGCCGGCCCGTTGGGGCTGGCCGCGTGGGCCATCGGCCTGGTGCTGGGTGTACGTAACTTCTCCCAGCAAGGCATGTTTCTCATCGGCGGCACTCTGGCAGACCGGCTGGGCTACAAACCGCTCATCGTCTGCGGATGTGTCCTCCGGACAGCAGGATTCGGCCTGCTCGTCTTCGCTGAATCGCTGCCGGCGGTTCTGATCGCCTCGGCAGCAACCGGCTTCGCCGGCGCCCTGTTCAATCCTGCGGTGCGCGCCTATCTGGCGGCCGACGCGGGCCCACGGCGCGTGGAAGCCTTCGCGGTGTTCAACGTGTTCTATCAGGCGGGCATTCTGGCCGGACCCCTTGTCGGGCTGGCCTTGATGTTCGTCGATTTCCGAATGACAGCTGCCGCCGCAGCGGTCGTGTTCGCAGCGCTGACCGTGGCCCAACTCTTAGCATTGCCCCACCGCGCCGCGGGGACACCTGATGAGAAGACATCGGTGCTGCAGGACTGGCGAACAGTAGCGGCCAACCGCTCCTTTCTGCTCTTCGCGGCGGCCATGATCGGGTCGTATGTTTTGTCATTCCAGGTCTATCTGGCATTGCCGCTTCAGGCGCGAGACCTGTTTCCGCGCAACGATTCCGTTGTCACCGCCATGATCTTCGTGGTCTCGGGTCTGGTTGCTGTCCTCGGCCAGATGCGGATCACACGATGGTTCGCCCACCGCTGGGGCGCCGGCCGCTCCCTGGTGATCGGCATGCTGATCCTCGCGGCGTCGTTTTTGCCGCTGATCGTGCTGCCCGATGACACCAGGGCAGGCAGAGTCGCCGCCGCGACCGCGCTACTCGTCGCCACGGCGGTGCTGGCGGTCGGGTCGGCGGCCGTCTTCCCGTTCGAGATGGACACCGTCGTCTCATTGGCCAACAACCGTCTCATCGGAACGCACTACGGCTTCTACAACACCATCGTCGGAGTCGGCATTCTTGTTGGCAATCTGGCCACCGGCTCGCTGATGCAGGCCGCCCGAGATCTCGGGCAACCCTGGCTGCTGTGGGTTCTGCTGTCGGCAATCGGGCTGGCCTCCGCAGCGGCCTTGTTCCGGCTGGACCGACGGGGCCGACTTCAACCCGAACAGCTGACATCCTCTGGCGCGCAAACCCCCCGCTGAACACCCGAAGACGCGAACATGCCCGACACCCCATATCGCCATCTACGTAGTAGCTACGTAGATGGCGATATGCTGGTTCCAGCATCCGCGCGGACACCTTCACGCCGTGAATGGCCCACGCTGGCAAGGAGACTGCCACGACCATCGAGCCGCACCCCGCTTCGGGCAGCGTTGCCTCTCCGGCGATAGCTGCTGGGCGCATTCGCGTTCTGCTGGTTGAACCTCGGCGCATCTACGCCGACATGTTGGCCGGCACCCTGCGCGCCGAAGAGTTCGCCGTCGACGTCGCACGCTCAGATGCTGCAGCGCTCACCGCGGTGCGCGACGATGACCCCGACGTGGTGGTGGTGTGCCTGGGATCATCCGCGCACGGCGCCGTCGTCCTTGACCGTGTTCGCCAGGCCGCCCATTGCGGCGTCGTCGCGCTCGCCGACACAGAGATGGCGCCACTGATATCGCGCGTCGGAGTGGTTCCCATCGGCTCCCGCGACATACTCAACACGCGAATACGGCAGACACTCAGGCATTCTCACCAACGCAGCGAGGACGGCGGCGCCCAGCGACGCCACGTCGACGATCTGGTGATCGACGTGGGGGTCCGGCGGGTCTATCAGCGCGGCAACGTCATATCGCTGACTCGAACGGAGTTCGCGATCCTTCGGGTTTTGTCCGATGATCCAGGGGAGCCCGTGACGTGCCGACGACTTCAGGAAGTCCTTTGGGGGGCGACGCAGCCCGGCGGGCGGTCGGCACTGGGCGTGCACATCGGCAATCTACGTCGCAAGCTCGGTGACGCCCCGTCTTGTCCGCGCTATGTCCGGACGGTCCGCGGCATCGGCTACTGTCTGGCCGGCTGAACCGTTACCCGGTGCGGACAAGGCTTTTGGCGGGAGGAAGCTGTTGGCGGAAGCGTTCGGGGTCAGGTCTCGATAATCCGTATGACGTAGGGTGTCATCCCGGCGGTACGCACCGGTGAAATCTTGATGGGAACGCCGGTTTGTTGCGCCTCGATCATTTTTCCGCCGCCGAGGTAGATCGCTTCGTGTTGGCTTCCGCCGGGCCCCCAGAACAGGAGGTCACCGCGTTTAGCTTGCGCGGGAGGTACCTTGCGGCCAGCGTTGTACTGGTCGCCGGACCATCGCGGCAACAGTACTCCGACGCCGGCGAAGGCGAATCGTGTCAGTCCTGAGCAGTCGAAACCGACGGTGCCTGCGCCTTGGTCGACACCGCGACTAGGGCCGGTGAGGCTGCCCCCTCCCCAGGAGTAGGGAACGCCGATCTGCGTTCCTGCCCTGCGGATAACGTATTCGATCGCCTGGGCACCGTAGAGACGGTTGCCGCGGACGCTCGTTTGGGGGCTTGCCGCGGGACTGACGAGTCCGAGACTGCTCAGGAAGCTACGCCCCAAATCCATCGCAGTCTGGGTGGCAACGGCCGTCGCCTGCAAGGACGCGTTGGCGATGGCAACCGGATCGCCGGGCGCTCCCGCACTCGGGATCTTGGGCAGGAGTGGATCCCACGGACCGCCTGTCGGCTCGGCGGAGGCTGCTGGCGTGCACGCCAGAAGTACCGTCGCGACGACGGCAACGATCACCCCAGTCAGGCGAAAGCCGAACGCAGATACGCGGCCTTCCTCCGGGCGGACGCATCGGGCCATCGGTTCCATATGGCGTTCTTTCTTTCGGCTGTCGGAGCGCCGGTGATTGGTTTCGCCAAGAAAGGCGAAACAGAGCGTTCCGTACTGTGCAGCAACGATGTACGTAGCGAATACGTAGATCAGCCTAACTCACATATGCCTCATCAGTAACACCCGCATCATAATTACAGTGCTGGAATTTCGGCGGCTGGAATTGCTAATGGCTTTTGCGAATGGGTGTTTGACAGTGTCGGTCGTCGATGCCGGGACTACGAAATAGTCGGTGGTCCGGACATGTGAAAACGCCGTTACCTGAGGACGGCAAACCAAAGGTGTCGTAGCGGAAAGGGCTGCGCTACCTGTGCTGCGTGGGCCCCACGGCGCGCGATGCTCGGGTGACGCTCGGCAGTTCGCAACCCGGTTCGGTGGATGCGAGACGTCCTGCTGACACGCGTAACTGGTGCCACGAGGTGACTGGGAGGCGGCGGTTGTGAGTCTCCGCTTCTGATGTGAGTTTCAGAGGTTGGCGTTGCCGGCTTTCCACTGATCCCAAGGGATGTTCCAGTCACCTAAACCGTCTGTCCCCGACAGCGTGGGGCCGGTGGTGTTGATGACCTCAACGATGTCGCCGCGTCGGGTGTTGTCGTAGAACCAACGGGCGTTGGCCGGATTGACGTTGAGGCATCCGTGGCTGACATTGGCGATGCCTTGGCTGCCCACCGACCACGGTGCAGAGTGCACGTAGATCCCGCTGTAGGACATCTGGGTCGCCCACTCCACCTCGGTGCGGTATCCGTCAGGAGAGTTGACCGGGACTCCGTAGGTGGACGAATCCATCACCAGAAACGAGTAACGATCTCCGATGATGTAGGCGCCGTTATCGGTCGGGGTCTTGGCTTTACCCATGGAGATGGGCATGGTCTTGACGATCTGACCATTGCGCCGCACAGTCATCGTTTTGGTGGCGTCATCGGCGGTGGCGATGACCTCGTCACCGATGGTGAACCGGGTAGTGACGTCATCCTGACCGAACAGCCCGTCACCGAAATTGACGCCGTAGGCGTTGACCGCCACCTCTACTGTTGTTCCCGGTTTCCAGTATTCGGCTGGGCGCCAACGTACTTCGCGATTATTGAGCCAGTAGAAGGCTCCCTCGACCGGGGGGGTGGTGGTCACGTTGATCGCTTGCTGCGCCGCAATCCGGTCGGTGATGTTTTCATCGAAGCGGATCGCGATGGGTTGGCCCACGCCAACCGTTTCCCCGTCGTTGGGCAGGACGTAGGGCATCGTTAAGTTGTCGGGCGAGTGGGTTTCGAAGGTCGCTGTCGTAGTGGTCGCGCCGCCCAGTCCAAGGGCCTGGGCATGAAGGGTGTACTGCTTGTTGTAGCCCAGCGGCTCGGCAGACGACCAGGACACGCCATCGGGGCTGAGCTGTCCGTCGACGAGTTCGCCGGCTTCGTTGGTCAACGAGACTTGGCCGAGAACGCCGTCACCGGCGGACACGGTAACAGGGGAGTCCACCGCGACACCGATCGCTCCGTCGGTCACCGACGCCTGCAATTTGGGCACTAGCAGGTCGGCGAACGGGGTGCCTTTATCAGTGATGACCTCGGGCTGGGGCGCGGCGGCCGGCGACGAGCTGCACGCGGCCGCGATCAGCAGCACCGCCATCGCCAGGACGGCCGTCCGCAGCCACTGCGCCGTCCTGCGAAACGGTGGGAGGCAAGTCGCCTGCGGCATCAGTGTGGTCTCCGTATCCGAATGTTGACATCGCTGATGAGCGGGCACTGCGTGCGCCGCGACAGCCGTTCGCGGGCGGCGGTGCACCGTTCACGGATATGGTTCAAGTGTGCTGATGCGTCATTTGGCTTTCTTAGTCCTTCGATGAAGATTCAGTAAAGACGCAGACTTGCGCACTGGTCTGCCCGACATGGCATCCGGCTAGCTCTGGCAGGCGCCGAACGGGCTGCCGATCCTTTGTTCGTCGATCGTCGGACCGTGGCGCGCAATAGGCCACGTAGAAGGCTATGGGTCTAGTACGCGTTCTGGGCTGATCGGGAACGCTTGAGGCAATCACGGTCCGGGAGCGCTAGACGCTGGTCCCTCTCAGCCCTGCTCCGGTGTCGGTCTCGTCGCGGTGGGGTCCTTCGTCGCGGTGGTGGACTTGAGGCTGCACCCTCCGGCGGGGGTGAAG
>CAZCRC010000081.1:0-8776 GCA_964500995.1 uncultured Actinomycetes bacterium | reverse complement strand
ATCGTTCGACAACTGCCCGGGCAGGGAGCCACGGTTCTGGCGTGCCGCCGTATCGGACCCCCCGCGCTGGCGGGCCGTTGGGAGTTCCCCGGCGGCAAGGTCGAGGTGGGGGAGTCCGACGAGACTGCGCTGCATCGCGAGATCGCGGAAGAGCTCCGCATCCGGATCGACCTGCACGGACCGCTCGGGGGGGAACTCCCCATGATCGGCGGACCCGGGAACTGGCAGCCCTACGTGGCCACCATGGCCGCTGAGCAGACGCCCGAGTTGGTCGATCATGACGAGTTACGATGGTTGAGCGTCGCCGAATTGGCGGACGTGCCCTGGTTGGCCAGCGACGTGCCCGTCATGGCTGACGTGGCGCAGTTGCTGTCGCAGATCGAGGCCGGGACCGGGCCCACCGGATCGCGCTGGTGAGTCCCACCGCCACCAGCCCACCGCCAATGTTGCGCACCAGATCACCACGCTCACACGCGCCCAGTCCGGTGACCTGCTGACCGACCTCGATCATCAGCCCGAGCAGCATCACACCGCCGGCACCGACCCACCCAGACCGACTGGCCCACGTCAGACCGACGGCGAACGGCACCAGGAGTAGCAGGTTCGCCAGCGAGTCCGGATCGGTGCGGCTCGGAGCGATTGTCGACAGACAGTCGTTGACTGCCCGAACGTCCCAGGTGATATCGAACAACCCGATGCGGAACACGAACGTGGGGATGAGGGAGCCACCCAGACCCCACAATGTCAGGCGTGTCGCCCACTTGTTCCAGCCGAGGTGGTCGGCGATCGGGCCGCCGAGCAGAAACCCCAGAAGAACGACCAGGACAAGTGCCAGTCGGGTCAGCGGTGTGCCCAGCAGGTAGTTCTCCAACAGGCCCGGCACCCCGACAGTGTGGCGCGGCCGGTGGCTGGTCGCGAGGTGTTCAGGCCTTCAGGTGGGGCTTCATCCACGCCAGCACCTCGGCCATCACCTCTTCCTGTTCCGGTTCGTTGTGCGGCTCGTGATACATGCCCTCGTACTCGAGCAGGGTCACGTCGCCGGACACCTGCTCGGTGAACTTCTTGCTTGCAGCCGGCACGGTCAACGAGTCGGCCTGGCCGTGGATGATCAACAGCGGCGCCGGGAACGAGGTGAGTTCCATGATGCGGTCCATCGCCTGGAAGGTGGACTTTGCCAGGCCCAGCGAGCCCTTGTCATGCACCAGGGGGTCGTTGTTGTAGGCCGCGACCACAGCGGGATCCCGGCTGACGCCATTGGGGTCCAGCCCCGTGGGGATCGTGACGCCCGGTGCCACGCCACCCAGCAGGTTCGCCATGAAGAACTTCGCCTTCTGCTCGCGCAGTTCTGAGTCCAGCGCGGGAGCGGTCGCCACGATGCCGGCGATGGCCGGGCGGCGTCGCGTCACGTACGTCATCGTCATCAGCCCGCCCAGGCTGTGCCCATACAGGAACAACGGTTTGCCGGGGAATTCCGTCTTGGCATCGGCGACCAGGTCGGCGATGTCCGACATCGCCAGATCGACCGTCACGTCCCCGCGCGTGCCGCCGGAGTTGCCGTGGCCGCGCATGTCCATCGCGAACACCGCGTAACCGGCGTCGGTGAATCGTTGGGCCACGTGGGCGTAGCGCCCGGAGTGCTCTCCCAGGCCGTGCACCAAGCAGATGACCCCGACCGGGTCACCCTCCGGATACCACTGCTGCCAGAAGATGGTCGCGCCGTCTGACGTCCGGTGGGTCTGCTCGTCGTGTCGCATCTCAGCATTGTGCACCCGCGCCCCACGCGGGCCCAACTGCGGGTCGGCCCTACGATTGGGGCATGTCCGCCATCACCCGCGACGAAGTCGCCCACCTGGCCAGGCTGGCCCGCTTGGATCTGCCGGAAGCCGACCTGACCCACTACGCCGAACAACTCGACGTGATCCTGGGTGCGGTCGCCATGGTCTCCGAGGTCGCCGCCGACGATGTTCCGGCCACGTCGCACCCGGTTCCCATGACGAACGTCTTCCGCGACGACGTGATCCGGCCGGGATTGGACCGCGACGAGGTGCTTGCTGCGGCGCCCGCGGCCGAGGACGGCCGGTTCCGGGTCCCGCGCATCCTTGACGAGGAGCCGTCATGAGTGACTCGGCCGCCGCGATCGTGCGGATGAGTGCCACGGAACTCGTCGAAGAGTTGGCCCAGGGGAATGTCTCGTCGGTAGAGGTAACCCGCGCCCACCTGGATCGGATCGCCGAGGTCGATGGCGAGGTCCACGCGTTCCTGCACATCGACGACGAGGGGGCGTTGGCCACTGCCGCGGAAGCCGACGCTGCCCGAGCCACCGGTGCCGACCTGCCACTGCTCGCGGGTGTGCCAGTGGCACTCAAGGACGTGATGGCCATGCGGGGGATTCCGACCACGGTCGGCTCGCGCATCCTGGAGGGCTGGAAACCGCCATACGATGCCGGGGTCGTGGAGAACCTGCGAGCGAACCTGATGCCCATCCTGGGCAAGACGAACATGGACGAGTTCGCCATGGGCTCGTCGACGGAGTACTCGGCGTACGGGCCGACCCGCAACCCGTGGGACACCGATCGGATCCCCGGTGGATCCGGTGGGGGTTCGGCGGCTGCCCTCGCCGCCTTCGAAGCGCCGCTGGCCATCGGGACCGACACCGGTGGCTCGATCCGGCAACCAGCCGCAGTCACGGGGACCGTGGGCGTCAAACCCACGTACGGGGCAGTGTCCCGTTACGGCCTGGTCGCGTTGGCGAGTTCCCTGGACCAGGCAGGCCCGTGTGCCCGCAGCGTCATGGGCGCCGCAATGCTGCACCAGGCGATCGCCGGGTACGACCCCCGGGATTCGACCTCGATCGATGCCCCGGTGCCTGACATGGTCCTGGCCGCCCGGCAGGGCGATGTCCGCGGCATGAAGATCGGACTGGTCACGGAACTACGTGGCGAGGGGTATCAGCCCGGTGTCCTGCAGCGGTTCAACGAGGCGGTCGAACTGCTCAGTGACATGGGCGCCGAGATCGTCGAGGTCTCCTGCCCGAACTTCCGCTACGCCCTGGGCGCCTACTACCTGATCCTGCCGAGCGAGGCGTCCAGCAACCTGGCGAAGTTCGATGGCATGCGCTACGGGCTGCGGGTCGGTGACGACGGTGACAACGGGGTAGAGCAGGTCATGGCCGCGACCCGGGCCGCCGGGTTCGGGGACGAGGTCAAGCGGCGGATCATGCTCGGCACCTATGCGTTGTCCTCTGGCTACTACGACGCGTACTACGGCCAGGCCCAGAAGGTCCGGACCCTGGTCCAACGCGACTTCGATGCCGCCTTCGCCGACTGCCATGTCCTGATCTCGCCCACGTGCCCCACGACGGCGTTCCCGATCGGCGAGAAGGTCGACGACCCGCTCGCGATGTACCTGAACGACATCGCCACGATTCCGGTGAATCTGGCGGGCAACGCGGCACTGTCCATGCCCGTGGGGTTGGCCCCCGAGGACGGCCTGCCCGTGGGGTTGCAGATCATGGCGCCGCATCACGGCGATGCGCGGCTGTACGGGGTGGCAGCGGTCCTGGAGGACGCGTTGGAGGACAAGTGGGGCTACTCGCTGATCGAGAAGGTGGGACTATGACCAGCGTTGCACTCGCCTCGTACGACGACGCACTGAGCCGGTATGAGCCCGTTATCGGGCTCGAGGTGCACGTGGAGCTCGGGACCGAGTCCAAGATGTTCTGTTCCTGCCCGACCACGTTCGGGGCCCCGGTCAACACGCAGATCTGTCCGGTGTGCCTGGGCCTGCCGGGATCGCTCCCCGTGGTCAACCGCGCGGCCATCGAGTCCACGATCCGGATGGGTCTGGCTCTCAACTGCAGCATCGCCACCTGGTGCCGGTTCGCCCGCAAGAACTACTTCTACCCGGACATGCCCAAGGACTACCAGATCAGTCAGTACGACGAGCCGTTGTGCTTCGACGGGTATCTGGATGTCACGGTGCCCACCCCCGATGGCGGGACCGAGGTGGTACGGGTCGAGATCGAACGCGTCCACATGGAGGAAGACACCGGCAAGCTGACCCATTCCGGTGGTGCCACGGGCCGCATCCACGGAGCCGACTACAGCCTCGTGGACTACAACCGGGCGGGGATCCCCCTGGTCGAGATCGTCACCAAACCCGTCACCGGGACCGGAGCGGCAGCACCCGTGGTTGCCCGGGCCTATGTGACCGCGCTCCGCGACATCATGCGGTCGCTCGGTGTCTCCGACGTTCGCATGGAGGAAGGCTCACTGCGGTGTGACGCGAACCTGTCGTTGGCGCCCGCCGGTCAGCCGTGGGGTACCCGCACCGAGACCAAGAACGTCAACTCGCTGCGCTCGGTCGAGCGCGCCGTCGCCTTTGAGATCCGGCGCCAAGCGGCCGTGCTGGACTCGGGCGGGACGATCAAGCAGGAGACCCGCCACTTCCACGAGGACGATGGGACCACCACCCCTGGCCGATCCAAGGAGGAAGCCGAGGACTACCGCTACTTCCCCGAGCCCGATCTGTTGCCCGTCGCCCCCGATCCCGTGTGGGTCGAGGAGTTGCGGGCGACGCTGCCCGAGCTTCCTTCGCTGCGGCGTGCCCGGGTACAGGCAGAGTGGGGGATCTCGGACTTCGACATGGACTCGGTGCTCAACGCGGGGGCGCTGGACTTGGTCGAGGCGACCGTCGCTGCCGGTGCCGATCAGGCCGGGGCCCGCAAGTGGTGGCTCGGGGAGTTGTCCCGCTTGGCCAAGGACACCGGGGTCGACCTCGCCGAACTCCCGGTCGCGCCCGCTGACGTGGCGCGGGTGGAGGAGTTGATCGCGGCTGGCACGCTGAATGACAAGTTGGCCCGGCAGGTGTTCGAAGGCGTCGTCGCCGGCGAGGGTGCCCCCGACGTGGTGATCAAACAACGTGGCCTGGAGTTGGTGTCCGATGACGGTGCCCTGCTCGCCGCCATCGACGCCGCGATCGCCGCCAATGCTGATGCCGTTGCCAAGATCAAGGACGGCAAGGTGCAGGCCGCCGGAGCGATCATCGGAGCCGTCATGAAAGCGACCCGCGGCCAGGCTGACGCCGCCCGAGTCCGCGAGTTGCTGCTGGAGCGGCTCGCGGCTGGCTGAGGGGTCAGTGATCGAGGAGGTCGCTGACGTCCTCGCCCGCCAGTTGCCGCAGGTCGATGTCCGTCAGGTGCAGGTCAGCTGCCCGGGCGTTCTCCTCGAGGTGATCGGGCCGCTTGGTCCCCATCAGTGGGATGACATGGTCGCCCTGCTGCAGCAGCCAGGTGAGCGCGACCTGGCCTGGGGTGGCCCGGTGTCGACGCGCCACCGCCTTGACGGCGTCGAGGGTCCCTCGTCCGGCGGCCAGCGACTCCGCACTGAACTGGGGGAGTCGGGACCGAAGGTCGGTCCACGCGAACTTGCGGGACGGGGACAGCGTCCCGGTCAGGAACCCGCGTCCCAGGGGGCTCGTGGCGAGCACACTGATCGATCGATCACCGCACCAGGACACCAACGGCTGACTGGTGGAGTTCCACAGCGAGTACTCCGTGAACACGGCCGTCACGGGGAACCGTTGCTGCAGGAACGTCACCACGCGTACGTCGTCAGTCATGACGCCCAGCGCCCGCACCTTGCCCGCGGCGACCAGCGAGGCCATGGCATCCCAGGTCTCGGAGACCGGGACCTGGGGGTCGAGGGAGTGAAGCGTGTACAGGTCGATCTGGTCGCGCTGGAGTCGCCGAAGGGACCCATCCGCCGCCGCCAGGATGTGGTCCGGGCGGCCATTGTGCAGCAGTTGGCCGTCGGATCGGCCGACGAGCCCGACCTTGGTCGACAGGACCGCGTCGTCACGCCCCGCCGCTGCGCGTCCGACCAGGAGTTCGTTGGTGAACGGACCGTAGGAGTCGGCGGTGTCCAGCAACGTGATCCCGAGATCCAGTGCGCGTCGAACCGTGGCTTCGGATCGCTCGTCCTGTCGCTGGTCCACGTCGTAGACCCCCGTCATGGACATGCATCCGAGGCCGATCCTGCCGACTTCGAAACCCCAGGAACCCAGCCGACGAGGCGCTACGTGCATGTCCGAACTCTATGCGCCCGGCGTCCCCCGCGGGAAATGTGGTTGTGCAGACTGACACCGTGATCGATCTGCACTGCCATATCCTGCCCGGGGTCGACGACGGGCCAGCCGATCTGGCTCACAGCATCGAGATGGCCCGCCAGGCGGACGCCGACGGGATCCACACGATCTGCGCGACACCCCACATCCGCCATGATCACGATGTCCGCATCGAGGAACTTCCCCAGCGCGTGGGCGCTCTGAACACTGCCATCGCCGACGCGGGCTTGTCAGTACGGGTGCTCGGCGGGGGAGAGGTGGCCGAGACGATCGTCACGCACCTGACCGACCGGGAACTCACGGAGTTGTCCTTGGGCGGTGGGGGACGGTGGATTCTGCTGGAACCCAAATCCGGGCCGCTCAGTGACACGTTGGTGGAGGCGGTGAGAAATCTCGCTGATCGCGGCTTCCGGTCGCTGATCGCCCACCCCGAGCGACACCTCTCGGCCGACCTGTTCGATCGGCTGGAGCACCTGGTTGCCGCAGGAGCCTTGGTTCAGGCGACGGCTGCCACGATGAGCGATCCTCCCGCGGACCGTGGGATGCGGTTGCTCGCTTCGCGGGGACTGATCCACGTGCTCAGCAGTGACGCCCACCATCCGCGAATCGGTCGCGAGGTGGCGATCGCCCAGGGGTTGCGGGTGCTGTCACGCATCGACCCTGTGGCGCAGTTCCTGCCCTGGGTCCGTGACATCGCCCCGGCAGCCATGATCAACGGCCAGGAACTCACTGTGCCGTTTCCGTGATCGAGATCTCGGGGAGCAACTGCTCCACCACCTCGCGGATTCCGGTGCCCAGCCCGTGCCGCAGGAAGTTCGCGGCACCCGCCGCCATGCCCAGGCGCAGGCACTCCTGCCAAGGCAATCCGCGGGCCCACGCCGTGGCGATCCCGCCCATCATCGAGTCGCCGCAGCCCTCGGGAGACCCGTGTTCGAAGTGCGGGGGCGTCAGGACATAGTGGGTGTCGTCCACGGCCGTTGCAAAAGCCGCCGAGCCGCCGCGCGTCACGATGACCGATTGGGCTCCGGCCGCGCGCAGGGCCGCCACCGCAGACTGGCGCTCGTCGTCGGAGTCGACCGGCCCCACCACGTACTGGGCCAACTCCCAATCGTTGAGTTTGACCAGGTCGGGCTCACCCACCAGGGCAGCATCGAGTCTCGGCGACGATAGGTCCACGAGTACGGGGGTCCCGGCGCTGCGGGTGTCCGCCACCAGGTCGCGGTAGAACTGCGGCGGAAGAATGTCGCCCGGCAGCGGGTTCGTCACGACGAGAACGTCCGCGGCCAAGGCGGCCGCGACCGTGGTCGAGAACAGATCGTCGAGTTCGTGGCGGGACAGTTCGCTGCTCCACGCGGTGGCCACCGGAACCCGGTGACCGGAGCGGCGGTCGATCACGTAGCACCCCGACGCGGCGGCGGTGGGGACCAGTCGCTGTTCGAACGGAAGCTCCGCCAACAGGGGCGCCAGGGCAGTGCCGGTCTCGCCGCCGATCGTGCCGCACAGAACCGGATCCGCGCCGAGTTCGCCCACCATGCGTGCCACCCACACCCCCTGCCCACCGGCGTGCACGTGGACGTCGTCGCTGTCACCGGATGGCCGTGCCTCGACAGTGATCGTCAGGATCGGATGGGGACCGAAGACCGCCACCCGAGGAGTGCTCATGTCTCCAGTATCTGCTTGCGCGGTGGATCTGAGACAGGATGGGGGCATGACCCCCACCGGGAGCGGTGCCGAGCACTTCGATGTCGTGATCATCGGAGCCGGCCTGTCGGGCGTGGGCGCGGCCTGCCAACTCACCCGGCGGTTGCCGGGGCGGACCTTCACGGTCCTGGAGTCGCGGCCGCGGCTGGGTGGGACCTGGGACCTGTTCCGCTACCCGGGCATCCGCTCGGACTCCGACATGTTCACGCTGGGGTACCGCTTCGAACCCTGGACCGCGCCCAAGGCCATCGCCGATGGGGAGTCGATCCTGGACTACATCGCCACCACCGCCGCCAAGTACGGCGTCACCGACCACATCAGGTTCAACCGTCGCGTGGTGGCCGCGCAGTGGTCGACGCCGGACGCGAGGTGGACCGTGACCGTCGTGGACACCGTGGCGGGCAGTACCGCCACGGTGACGTGCGACTTCCTGTACGGCTGCACCGGGTACTACGACTATGACGCGGGCTATACGCCCGATCTCCCCGGCCTTGGCGATTTCACCGGGGCCATCGTGCACCCGCAACAGTGGCCGCGCGACCTGGACTACCGCGGCAAGCAGGTGGTGGTCGTGGGGAGTGGGGCCACTGCGGTCACCATCGTGCCCGCGATGGCCCGGACCGCCGCGCACGTGACGATGTTGCAGCGCTCGCCCACCCACATCCTGCCGCTGTCCGCCACGGACCCCGTCGCCGACTGGGCGCGGGAGCACTTGCCGGCCCGACTCGCCTACGGTGTGGTGCGCTGGAAGAACGTGTTCTGGTCCCAGGCGTCATTCCAACTGAGTCGCCGCAAGCCCGACTGGGTGCGCAGGTTCATCCGCGATGAACAGCGAAAGATCCTCCCGGCGGACTTTGCCTACGACCCCCACCTGACGCCGACCTACGCTCCCTGGGATCAGCGACTGTGCCTGGCTGCCGACGGCGACTTCCTCCGCGCCCTGGCCGACGGA
>CAZCRC010000080.1:0-8812 GCA_964500995.1 uncultured Actinomycetes bacterium | reverse complement strand
CGGATCTGCTTGTTGCTCCACTGGGGCCTGAATAACCTTCAGGACATCCCGAGGCAGCCCGAGCTGCTCACCCTCAACCAGAGGTCGAGGTCGGGAGTGGGTGGGTGTACACAAGACCATCACCGTTGGGTGGTGGGGGGAGGAATGCAGTCATGGCTGCTCCGCAGAACTACTTGGCCGTCATCAAGGTCGTCGGCATCGGCGGCGGGGGCGTCAATGCCGTCAACCGCATGATCGAGGTTGGCCTCAAGGGCGTTGAGTTCATCGCCATCAACACCGACGCGCAGGCGCTGCTCATGAGCGACGCTGACGTCAAACTGGACATCGGACGGGACCTGACCCGAGGCCTGGGCGCCGGCGCCAACCCCGACGTGGGTCGCCAGGCTGCTGAGGACCACGCCGACGAGATCGAAGAGGTCCTCAAGGGTGCGGACATGGTGTTCGTGACCGCGGGCGAGGGCGGCGGCACCGGAACGGGCGGCGCTCCGGTCGTGGCGCGCATCGCCCGCAGCCTCGGCGCCCTGACCATCGGCGTCGTGACCCGTCCGTTCGGCTTCGAAGGTCGCCGTCGCGGCGGTCAGGCCGAGGACGGCATCGAGTCGCTGCGCGGCGAGGTGGACACCCTGATCGTGATCCCCAACGACCGCTTGTTGTCGCTCACGGATCGTCAGATCAGCGTGATCGACGCCTTCAAGCAGGCCGACCATGTCCTGTTGCAGGGTGTCTCCGGCATCACCGACCTGATCACCACCCCGGGCCTGATCAACCTCGACTTCGCCGACGTCAAGAGCGTCATGCAGGGAGCCGGCTCCGCGCTCATGGGTATCGGGTCGTCGCGCGGCGAGGATCGTGCGATCACCGCTGCCGAGGGGGCCATCAACAGCCCACTGCTCGAGGCGAGCATCGACGGTGCGCACGGCGTCCTCATGTCCATCGCGGGTGGCAGCGACCTGGGCCTGTTCGAGATCAACGAAGCAGCGCGACTGGTCTCCGAGGCCGCCCATATCGAGGCCAACATCATCTTCGGAACGGTCATCGACGACACCCTGGGCGACGAGGTTCGTGTCACGGTCATCGCGGCCGGCTTCGACGGTGGGCTGCCCAAGGCCCGCGAGGCGGCCCCGGCCGAGGTTCGGGTCCCCGAGACCGAGACTGTCGCCGTGCGACCTGCCCAGCGAACCGTCGGAGCAGTCGCGCAGCCCGTGGGCAGCGGCACCCCGGTCGAACCCCAGCGGACGCCGTTCGATGACGTCGAGGACGACGGCATCGACATCCCCGATTTCCTGAAGTGACGCAGGCACCTGACGGGTCGGGGACCACCCCGCCCGTCAGGTCGGATCCGACGCCGTATGTGAGCTTCACTGCACGCGCGGCAGGGGTCAGCGAGGGGCCGTACGCGAGCCTCAATCTGGCCGATCACGTGGGCGACGACCCGGCGGCAGTAGCCGCCAACCGGGAGGTTGCTGCACGTGGCGTGGGGTTGACCGGATCCGACCTGGCGGTGATGCAGGCCGCCCACGGCAACCAGTGGGCTCTCGTCAGTGAACCGGGAACCGTGCCACTGGTCGACATTCTGGTGACGACCACGGCCGGACTGGGCCTGGTGGCGCTGGCTGCGGACTGCGTTCCGATCGCGCTGGTGGATCCGGTGGCCGGTGTGGCCGCTGCGGTCCATTCCGGGTGGCGTGGCGTGGCAGTGGATACGGCGGGAACGGCGGTGGCGGCCATGGTCGAGTCCGGGGCCGAACCGTCCCGGATCCAGGCGATGCTCGGTCCCGCGATCTGTCCGTCCTGCTATGAGGTCTCGCCCGATGTTCGTGACGAGGTCGTCGCGGCTGCTCCCGCGGCGTTCGCGCACACCGCGCAGGGGACACCCAGCGTCGCCCTGCACGCCGCCGTGACTGAGCAACTGCAGCGCGCCGGAGTCAACGCGATCGACGCCGACCCGACCTGTACCGCCGAGTCAGCGGAGTTGTTCTCGTACCGCCGTGATGGGCTGACCGGCCGTCAGGGCGTCGTGGTCAGGGTTCCGGCAACCTCATGACGGACTCGGTGGCAAGCCCACGACAGGCGGAGTTGGCGGCCAACCTGGCGCGGGTGCAGGAGCGGGTCGTGGCTGCCTGCCGCGCGGCGGGGCGGGATCCGGCGCACGTGACCATCACGGTGGTCACCAAGACGTGGCCGGCCACCGACGTCCGGATCCTGGCGGGGCTGGGCGTGCGGGACGTGGGCGAGAACCGCGATCAGGAGGCCGCTCCCAAGGTGGCGGAGTGTGCGGCGTGGGACCTGGACCTCAGGTGGCATTTCGTCGGGCGACTGCAGCGCAACAAGGCGGCCTCGGTGACCCGCTACGCCGATGTCATCGAGTCGGTGGATCGGGTGCCGCTCGTGCAGGCACTCGACCGCGGTGCGGTCAGGCACGGTCGTCGGATCACGGCCCTGGTGCAGGTGTCGCTGGATGCCGATGGACACCGCGGCGGCGCGGCACCCGACGATGTTCTCGCGGTATGCGCCGCCGTCGAGGCGAGTGACCAGTTGCAGTTGGCCGGAGTGATGGCGGTGGCGCCGTTGGGCGAGGACCCGGCCGCCGCCTTCGCGCGGCTTGCGGCGGTGCACCAACGGGTGCAACAAGAGTTTCCGGCAGCGCAGTGGCTGTCTGCCGGGATGAGTGGTGATCTGGAGCAGGCAGTGGCTGCGGGCGCGACACACGTGCGTGTCGGCAGCGCGGTGCTCGGGGTGCGTCACAATGTCAGGTAACGTCGGACTGCGGGTTCTCACCCGACAGTCCTCAATGGGGGATTGTCAGTGGGGACTCGTGCGCCTCACTTCCCCGTACGAGGAGCGGACATGGCTACTGCGATGAAGCGACTGGGTGTGTACCTAGGTCTGGTCGAGGACGACCCCCACTACGACGGCGGCTCCGGCACCGGTACCTACGGTTACCGCGAGCCGGCGGCGGCTCCGCGTGCCGTGGACACCCCGGCCTCGGCCCCGCAATCCAGCGCGTCGGTGTCGACGCTGACGCGCCGGGAGACCGCAGCACCCGAGGCCGTCGCGGCCGGTGCGGTGGATCCGTACGCGATCCACACGATCCATCCGCGCTCGTACAACGATGCCCGCCGCATCGGCGAGCAGTACCGCGCGGGGTCGCCGGTCATCATGAATCTCAGCGAGATGAACGACTCAGACGCCAAGCGCATCGTCGACTTCGCCGCGGGTCTGGTCTTCGCCATGCACGGCAGCATCGAGCGGGTCACCCAGAAGGTGTTCCTCTTGTCGCCGGCCAACGTCGACGTGCGTGATGCCCCCGCCGTGCAACAGGCGCGCGACGGCTTCTTCAACCAGAGCTGACCCGCGTGGGTGCCCTGTTCGGACTTCTCGCCACAGTCCTGTGGATCTACTGGCTGATCTTGATCGGTCGGTTGATCCTGGACTGGGTGCAGGTCTTCTCCCGCGATTGGCAGCCCAAAGGGCCGCTGCTCGTCATCGCCGAGGGCATCTACACCGTGACTGACCCGCCGTTGAACCTGCTGCGGCGGTTCATCCCTCCGTTGCGATTGGGACAGATCGCGCTGGACCTGTCCTTCCTGGTCCTCATCCTGGCGATCGGGATCGCCATCTCGGTGTTGTCCAACTTGGCGGCGACGTCGGCCTGAGGTGTGCGCCGTCGCCCTCAGGCGCGCGCCACCCAGATCCGGAACTGGTCGTCCTTGCCGGTCGCGGCCGGACCTGATCCCTCACCGCGGTCGATAGCCACCGCCAGAACCTCGTCGGCCACCACCGTGCCATGCTCCGACATCGCCGCGACGACGTCGTCGTCCTGACTGTCCCACTGCAGCCTGATCCGGTCGCTGACCTCGAAACCTGCCGCCTTACGAGCCTCCTGCACGACTCGGATCACCTGCCGGGCCAGTCCCAGCCGCACCAATTCGGGAGTCAGGTGAAGATCAAGAGCGACCGTCTCGCCATCCTGGGTTGCCACCGCCCAACCCTCCTTGGGCGTTTCGGTGATGACGACGTCGGACTCGGTCAACTGCACCGGATCCATCCGCTCAACCTGCACCGAGCACCCCGGGTCGGGTGCGCGCAGTTGCGCCACCAGGCCCACCGGGTCCAGTTCGGTGATCGCTGCCGCCACCAGCGGGGTCTGCTTTCCGTACCGTCTGCCGAGACTGCGGAAGTTCGGTTTGACGGTGACATCCACCAGTTCCCCCGCCGCATCGGACAGTGATTCGAGCGTCTGGCAGTTCAGTTCTTCGGCGACCTGCTCACGCAGATCCTGCGACAGGTCCCCCCAACCGACCGCCGAGATCAAAGCGGTGGCCAGCGGCTGTCTGGTTCCGATTCCGGCCTCGCCCCGTGCGGTACGTCCCAGGTCGACAAGTCGGCGCACCAGGGCCATCTGCGCCTCCAGTGTGGGGGACATGAGCGAGTCGTCCGGCAGCGGCCAATCGGCCAGGTGGACTGACTGCGGCCCCGCAGCCGCGAACAGGTCCTGCCAGACCCGTTCGGTGATGAACGGGGTGAAGGGAGCCATCGCGAGCGTCAGCAGTCGCAGACACTCGTGAAGGGTGCTCAGTGCGGCCGGGTCGCCGTCCCAGAACCGGCGCCGGGAGCGACGCACGTACCAGTTGGAGAGGTCATCGATGAAGGTGGCCAACTCCCGCCCTGCGGCCTGGGAATCGAACACCTCCAGGGCGGAATCCACTGCCGCTACCATGTGGTGGGCCCGCGACAGCGCCCAGCGGTCCAGCACGTTGGTGGTCGTCGGTGCCGCACCCGGAGACCACCCGGCAGTCTGCGCATACAGGACCTGGAACGACACCGTGCTCCAGTACGTGGACAGGGTCTTGCGCCAGACCTCGGCGATGGCGGCGTGACCCACCCGGCGCGCCTGCCACGGGGATCCGCTGGCAAGCATGAACCACCGCACCGAATCGGCCCCATGTTCGTCCATCAACGCGATGGGGTCGAGGACGTTGCCGAGATGTTTGCTCATCTTGCGGCCCTCCTCGTCGAGGATGTGGCCCAGGCACAGCACGTTGCGGTAACTCGACTGGTCGAACACGAGCGTTCCGACCGCCATGAGGGTGTAGAACCAGCCGCGGGTCTGGTCGATGGCTTCGCAGATGAAGTCGGCGGGGTAACTCTGCTCGAACTCCGCGACACCCTGATGGGGATAGCCGAACTGGGCGAACGGCATCGCGCCGGAGTCGTACCAGCAGTCGATCACCTCGGGCACTCGCTGCGCGGCGCGGCCACACTGCGGACACGACACGGTGACGTCATCGACGAACGGGCGATGGGGATCCAGGGCGCTCACGTCGCTGCCAGACAATTCGGACAGTTCCGCCAGGGAGCCGACCGCCGTCAGATGGTCCTCCGGGCAGCGCCAGATGGGAAGTGGGGTTCCCCAATACCGATTGCGGCTCAACGCCCAGTCGATGTTGTTCCGCAGCCAGTCGCCGTACCGACCCCACTGGGTGGTGGGGGGAAACCAGTTCGTCTGCTCGTTCTGCGCCAGCAGTTCGTCCTTGCGCTGGGTGGTGCGAATGAACCACGAGGGCTGGGCGTAGTAGATCAGGGGAGTGTGGCAGCGCCAGCAGTGGGGATACGCGTGTTCGTACGGCTCGTGCCGGAACAACAGCCCGCGCTGGGCCAGGTCGGCGATGAGCGGTTCGTCTGCCTTCTTGAAGAACACGCCACCGACCAGTGGGACGTCGGGTTCGAACGTTCCGTCTGCTTGAACGGGATTGACCAGTGGAAGCCCGTACCCGCGTGCAGCCGCGAGGTCGTCGGCACCGAACGCGGGCGCGATGTGCACCAGGCCGGTGCCGTCGTCCGTGGTGACGTAGTCGCCCCGGATGACGTAGTGGGCATCGGGGACTGCGACCAGGGCGAACGGAGCCTGGTACCGGATGTGTTCCAGTTCGGCCCCGGACAGTTCCGCCAGCACGTCGTGCGCCGTGTCGCCGAGGACCCGGGCGACCAGATCGGATCCGATCAACAGCGTCTCGTCGGCAGTGCGCACCACCTGGTATGAGGCGGTGGGTTGCACTGCCACCGCCACGTTGGAGACCAGCGTCCACGGTGTCGTGGTCCACACCAGGAGGGACAGCCCGGGGAAACGATCGACGAGGTCGCCGGCAACCACCGGGAACCGGACGTAGACCGACGGGTCGACGACGTCCTCGTACCCTTGGGCGATCTCGTGATCGGACAACCCCGTGCCGCAGCGGGGACAGTAGGGGCTGACCCGGTGGTCCTGACCCAGCAGTCCCTTGTCGAAGACCTGTTTGAGCGACCACCAGACCGACTCGATGTACTGCGGGGACATGGTCCAGTACGCGGCATCCAGGTCCACCCAGTAGCCCATCCGTTCGGTCAGGATGGCGAACTGATTCACGTGCCGCAGTACGGACTCCCGGCACTTCTCGTTGAACTCCGCGACACCGAACGCCTCGATGTCCTTCTTGCCGCTGAAGCCCAGCTCCTTCTCGACGGCCAACTCCACCGGCAAGCCGTGGCAGTCCCAGCCCGCCTGCCGGGGGACCAGATAGCCCTTCATGGTCCGGTGTCGGGGGAACACGTCCTTGAACACGCGGGCTTCGATGTGGTGCGTCCCGGGGCTCCCGTTCGCGGTGGGAGGACCTTCGTAGAACACCCAACGGGGCCCGTCGGCTCGTTGCTCCAGGCTGCGCCGGAAGATGTCGTTGTCGCGCCAGAAGTCGATGACGGCGGACTCCATGGCCGCGGCGTCGTCAATTCGGGTCGGTACCGGGCGGTACATGGGGACTCCTTCGCAGCGACGGGCTGACGAAGGGACGACGACCGGCCGGTGCCGGTTGCCGCGGTACCACCCCTCTTGCCGTCGGCGACGGCCACTCCGTTGGTCCGCTGCCGGATCTACTGGGCCTGACGGCTGTTCTCCCGGCGACTCCAGGGTGATGTCGTGCCCCGGTGACCGCCGGACTCTCACCAACTCCGGTCGCTGTCCGATCACTGATCGGGGCCCGCGCGTCCCTGTCGACGTCTGTGCGGTGGCACCAAGGGTACCCGAACCCCGACGGTTGCGGACATGGCTGAGGGGCGCCCGGTCGAGCGCCCCTCAGTTCGATTCGATCGATCAGCCGTTGGCCGGCACGCCCCCGCTGCCCTTGACGAAGTACGTCTCGGACATCGAGTAGGCGGTGTAGGACTCCCAGCTGTTGCCGTTCTCCGTGGTCCAGGTCCGGCTCGGAGCGGAGTACTTCAGCTTGACCTTGCCGCCGTTGTCGCTGACCCGCAGCAGGGTGGAGCCCTGCCGCTTGATCACCTTGGCGGTCGCCGGCTTCGCCTTGACCTTCACCTTGATCTTCTTCGCCGCGCTCGACTCACAGCCCTTGGGCAGGATCGTGTAGGTCATGCCGCGCTTCATCTTGTTCGGCAGCGTGAGGCATTGCTCGGTGGACTCCTTGGCGGGCCGCTCAGCGCATTGGCTGGTGTCCTGAGTCCACTCCTTGTAGCGGTCGGGGTAGTCCGTGGAGATCCAGTGGACACCAGCGGACTGCATCGCCTCCCAGCCCTGGTTGCCAGGGATACCGGGGGTGCCGCTGGGATTGTCGCCCTTGGTCAACGTATTGAACCAGACGTTCATCTTCATCCCGGCGGCGGTGAAGTCCGCAACTGTGGCGGGACTCTGCAGGATATTGATGAGGCCGGGTTGTGCCCCCTTGGGCACGTCCGCTGGTGTGGTGGGGATCGGGATGGAGCCGGAGCGAAGCCCGAACCACATCAGGTCAAGCTTCTTGTCCTTGCTGTGAACCCAGTTGAGAAGATCTTGCGAGAATCCCGCCGCCCACGCATCTTTGCCGTACTTCTTGATGTGGTTCAGGTAGATCTTGTACAGCTTCGGATCCTCAGCGTCCTTGTACTCGATGAACGAGGCGAGGTCGCGGAAGGCGAAGTACTCCAGCGACTCCCGCAGGGACGGGATCCGCTCACCGTTGTTGAGACGCACGTTCTTCTTCAGGTAGGCCCACGTGTAGTCACTGACCTTGCCGGTGGCATCGGTGGTCCGGTCCAGGGTCTCGTCGTGCATGATCACAGGGACGAGGTCCTTGGTGAACCACACGTCCGTCTCCATCACATCAACGCCGATGTTCGCGCCGCGGATGAACGCACCCATGGAGTTCTCATTGGCATCGGTGGGATCGCCCTCGCCGCCGCGGTGCGCGACAACCTCGGGGCAGTAGTCGGCAGTGGCCTTCACCTCGACGGGTGCAGTCGGGGCTGCTTGTGCGGTCGCGGCAGGCACCAAGGTGGACAGGCCGACAACACCGGCCAGGCCGGAATAGGCCCATGACTTCAGATTCACGCGATCGCCTCCTGAGCGATGAGGGGCTCGCGGTCACCGGGGCGACCGCATGGCTGTGTGGGCAACGTATCGAAATGAGGGCGGGGAAGCAGTCCGACGAGCAAATGGGGTGTCTGCGAGGGAGGAGCCGTCACCCTCGGTGGCCGGAGGTCCCAGATCGGCCACTGCCCGCGTGGGTTGTTGAAGTGCACGGTGCCGAATGCCTAGAGTGCTCGCGCTGTCCCAATATTGATCAAGAGACGAGCAGGATGATGGCCAAGAGCGCGATCGGGGGGTTGCGCCGCGCTGTTGCCGGGGCAGCCAGCAAGGTGAGTAGGTCCGGACGATCGGATGACGCGGGCGAGACCGCGAGTTCCTCATCTGCTCCATCAGAGGCCGCTTCCGTCAAGAAGGCGACACCGGCCAAGAAGGCCGCGCCCGCCAAGAAGGCCGCGCCCGCCAAGAAGGCCGCGCCCG
>CAZCRC010000079.1:3435-8883 GCA_964500995.1 uncultured Actinomycetes bacterium | reverse complement strand
CATGGCGTGGCATTGGCGGCTCATGGAGCGGGACGGTTCGCAGTGGCAGGGCGAGACCGGGACCGGCCAGACGTTCCCGTCTCAGTCCGACGCGGAGACGTGGCTGGGTGAGGTGTGGCGCGATCTTCGTTTCCATGGGGTCGCGGGGGTGATCCTGCTCGAAGATGAGCGAGAGGTCTACGGCCCGATGCCGCTGGATCCGGCCTGACCCGGCCCACGACACGCAATACCTTGAGCACGGTGCACCTGGCCGCCCGGGGTGAGGTGGCCACGGTCGGTCTGACGACCGTGGACCTGACCTACCTCGTGCCCGCGGAACTGCAGCCCACCGTCAAGACGGTGGCCACGACGATGCGACTCGATGTCGGGGGACCCGCGGCCAATGCCGCACGCACAGCTGCTCTACTCGGCTCCAGGGCCACCCTGTACACCGTCCTCGGAGCGGGACTGTTCGCCGAGTGCGCCCGAGACATGCTCGACGCCGAGGCAGTAGAGGTACGAGACCACACCCCGGTTGCCACCGACTGGGAACTCCCGGTATCGACGGCGATCGTGGATCCCCGCGGACACCGGACGGTGGTGTCGATGAACGCGCAGGGAGCACCGCCCCCCAGCACTGTCACCATCCCCAGGGGTGAGCCGCTCGTCGTCCTCGCCGATGGGCATCATCTGGAGTTGACGCTGGCACTGACTGTTGCCGCTCCAACGGCGGTCGTTGTCTGGGATGCGGGGTCGTGGAAACCGGGGCTGGAGCGGCTGCTGCCGGCCGTGGACATCGTCATCGCCTCTGCGGACCTGGTAGTGCCGGCGGAGTTCCAGCGGCAGTTCGACTCGATCGCTTATCGCGCCCGCACCGACGGTGCCCACCCGGTTCAGCTCGTTCACGACGGCCGCCAGGTGCGGATTCCGGTCCCGCAGGTCTCCGTCGTGGACACGCTCGGGGCAGGGGATGTGCTGCACGGCGCGTTTGCGCATCACTTGGCGACGCGCCTGGCGCAGAGCCAACTGAGCTTCGCTTCGGTGCGGTCGGCATTGACCGACGCCGTTCAGGTCGCGGCGACGTCGTGTCAGTGGGTGGGCGTCACTGGCTGGGCTCAGCCCGCTGTCGACTGAGTCACCTCACGAGCGGCGTCGCAGCCAGACGAAGGCGACGAGACCCAGCAAGGCCAGTCCCGTGACCGCCCCCGGCAACCATGTGCGGGCGGGGGCAGCGTCCATCTCGGTGGCGTCGGCCTCGATGAAGGTGGGCGCCACCGCAGCAGCGGCTTCGTCGAGCGTTGTTGCTGGTACCGCGGGATCCGATGAGGGACCCCGCGAATCAGCTGATCCGTCCTTGGCGGCGCCCTCGGTTGCCTTCGCCGGGTCAGTCGGCGCGGGAGTCGAGTCACCGCCGCCGTGGTTGCGATCGGACGGCGACTCGTCGCGCGGCGCTGCGCCCGAGCCCGTGGGTGGCGTGACCGGCTTGGCCGCTGGGGCGGCGACGCCGTCGGAACGGTCGCGGGATTCGTCTGGCGACGGAGAGCGAGGTGGGGCCGGCGACGGGGTGGGTTTCGGTTGGGGAGTCGCCGAGATCGCGGGTGCGCACTCGTCGGCCGGGTAGCCGCCGATCGCGCACACCAACCCGCGATCGGTCCGGATCGTTGCCGCCTGCGACAAGATCCGAGCACCGGTGGCGGCCAGTGGTGCCACCACGCAGGTGCCCCGCGCTGCGGGTGGCTCCTGTCCAACAGGCGCGTCGGTGGCGTCGCCGAAGTCGAACACCACCGCGACCCGCTTCGACCCCGGAGTGGCGGCTTCGCCACCGCAGAACTGATCGAACGCCCGATCGGCCGCGATGCGGGGGGACTCGCCGCGACCACGGACGCCCTCGCTGACGGCGAATCGCCACCCTTCGACCGCCCCGTCCGCGGGCACGACCGATGCCGGTCCCACCGCAGAGAACGTCCACGTCGTGCCCGTGCTGGTCCAGTACGTCCAGTAGCGGTACGACGTCGCGTGCGCCGTGACGCTACTGCCGAGCAGCACCGCCGCGACGGTGGTGACGACCAGGAGCGCGGCGCGGCGACGATTCACCGGCGCGATGCCTTCAGCGTGGCCACCAGGTTGACCCCACCGAACGTGGTGGGGTTGGCCCCGGTGGCTGCGGCGGTCAGCAACATGGTGCCGGTGGCGCCCGCGTTCGTCTCACCGTCGGTGGCCACGTACCCCGCGGTGCTCCGCTTGAGCGCCGACACTGCGGTCCGCACGACGGATGGCTTGTACTCGGCGGCAGCCAACGTGATGGTGGCGGTGGCACTGGCGGAGATATCGGGGCCGCTGCCGAAACTGCTCGGTAGGAGGCCCTGGTTCGACTTCAGCCCGCGAGCTAGAGCGTGCAGCAGGCCGGGCAGACCATTGGTCCCGGCAACGGGGGATCCGTCCCGGCAGGTGTACGCGGCACCAGTGGTGGGACGAAGTCCGGCCGGTAGCGTCGTCACCTGTCCGAGTGCGCCCTGGGCGCTGCCGAGCACATCAGAGGCTCCGATGCCCGCCTGGTACTGCAGCAGGCCCCGGTCCTTGGCGGTGGCGTCGCAGCGCAACTGGACCTGCTTCAGGTATTTGCGGGCTTGTTTCGTCTGATCCCGCAGGGACGCGTTCTGGCGCGCTCCACTCAGGGCTGCCAGGACCAACCCGGTGCTGTTGCTGTCGCTGGGTTCGCCGGCGAAGTACGGGAACCCGCCGTCGGGATTCTGGACCTGACGCAGGTACGTGATCGCGGACTTGGCCTCGGACGTGCGATCCACTGCGCGCAGGGCCATCGCGGCGAGCGCCGTGGCGTTCGTGTCCTGACCGACGAAGTTCACCGGATCGGGCTTGAGGCACTTCTGGCTTTCGGCCCGGTACGACATGAACGACCCGTTGCCGCATTGCTGGTCGAGGAGCCACCGAATCGCCGAGGTCGGCACCCGCCGGTCGGTGGCGGCCAAGCCGGTGATCGCCAGTCCCTGGCGGTACACGCCGTCGAAGGTCGGGTCCTGACTGCCGAACAGCCCGGTGTCCTCCGCAGCAGTGGCTGGGCTGGACGCCAGCAGAGTCGCGAGTCCCAGGGTGGCGGCACCGGCAACGGCAGCCAAGCGGCGAGTGGTGGTCATGGAGGGAGTCCCTTTCGGTGAGCGGGTCCCTGGTTCAGGCTCCCGGCTCACCGGCCCCACGGGCCGGGAACAAGGGCTCCCGTTCCGCAGACCTCGACGGTGGAGCCGCTCGCGTCCGTCAGGTGCTCCGACTGACGACGTTCCCAGAGGGGAACGTCGATCACGGTTGCGGGTCAGCGCCGGAGTTACACCGGCTTACCCTGAACATCGGACGAGTTCGGTGCCACGACCATAACACGCGGCCGGTCGGCCCCGGCCCAACGGTCATGGGCGTTGCTCGGGGGAGCGGGTCCGCCCCGGGTCGCGTTCGACGACGTCGCCCACGGCAGTGTCGATCGCGGCCATGACGTCCGGCGTCAGGTGGACGCCACTGGCGCGGATGTTCTCCCGCACCTGCTCCGGGCGCGACGCCCCGATGATGGCCGCCGACACGGCCGGATTCTGCAACACCCACGCCAGCGACAGTTGCGCCACCGTGAGGTCGAGTTCCGCCGCGATCGCTGCGAGGGCCTGCACCCGCTCCAGCACGTCGTCGCGCAACCATCGTTCGATGAATCGAGCCCCCTCCTTCGACTCGGCCCGCGACTGCAGGGGCACCGGTTGCCCCGGTTGGTACTTGCCGGTCAGCACCCCCTGCGCCAGCGGCGACCACACGATCTGACCGACCCCGCGGCGGGTGGCAGCCGGGATCACCTCGGCCTCCGGCACGCGCCACAGCAGCGAGTACTGCGGCTGATTGGACACCAGGGGCGCCAGGCCGAGGTCGTCGGCGATGGCCACTGCCTCGGTGATCTGTCCCGCGGTCCACTCCGACACCCCGACGTACAGGACCTTGCCGGCTCGGACCAGGTCGTCGAACGCGTGCAGGGTCTCGTCCAAGGGGGTCTCGACGTCGAACCGGTGCGCCTGATAGAGGTCGAGGTAGTCCGTGCCGAGGCGTTTCAGCGACGCCTCACACGACCGGATGATGTGTTTGCGCGACAGGCCGCGGTCGTTGCGTCCCGGCCCGGTGGGCCAGAACACCTTGGTCGCGATCTCCAGCCCGTCTCGGCGCTGGCCCGCCAGCGCCTGCCCCAGGACCTCTTCGGCCTTGCCGCCGGCGTAGACGTCGGCGGTGTCGAAGGTGGTGATCCCTGCGTCCAGCGCAGCTCTCACACAGGCTGTCGCTGCGTCAATATCGACTTGCCCGCCGTGGGTGATCCAGTTCCCGTAGGCCAGTTCGCTGACCATGAGACCGCTGCTACCCAGGTGTCGGTGTTCCATGGGACCAAGTTGTCAGACAACGTCGGTCACGGCCACATGGCCCGTGGGGCGTCTGGCGCTTCGACTACGAATCGATCGGCTGTCCGCCGGGGCGCACCCGCGGCGGGGGGATGCGCAGGCGCCGGATCTGCAGCGTCCGCAACGCGGCGTACAACAGGCATCCCTTGCGATCCGCCTTGTCGGGCCAGCGCTGGGCGAGCTGCTTGTTCAGCGAGAACAGGATGAAGGCCACCTCGAGGATGACCAGTCCGGCGATCGCGAACCAGATCAACGACACGACGTTCTGGATCTCGGGGTTGCGGAAGAACCCGACCACCAGGATGCCGACCGCGATGAAGATGAAGAACTCGCTCAGTCGGCGTTTGCCGTCGATGAAGTCGCGGGTGAAGGCCTTGGCGGGGCCCTGGTCACGCGGTGGCAGGAACTTCGGGTCGCCGGCCATGAGTCCGGCTCGAGCCTCGGCCCGAGCTTGGCGCTCCCGATCCTTCATGGCCTTCTTGGCGGCCTTGGGGTCGGCGGGGACCTTCAGGTGCTGCTTGCGGTAGGCCTCAGCCTCTTTGCGGCTGGGCGTCGGGCGGCCCTTGGGCTGCTGCGCCTCGGGCACACCGGCGTCGTCCGCGGGCGTCGCGTCAGCGATCGTGGTGTCAGTACCGGAATCAGAACGTCGTCCAAACACTCACCCAGGGTAAGCCCCTTTCGGGCATTCCACGGTGAGCCGCGATCGAGACCCGCGCCCACATCGGGATTATTGCCCCGAGAAGGAGCGTCCCCCCGGCTGGATCGCTAGCGTGGTGGGGTCTGACCAATTCGAGAAGGGCTCCCACATGGGCTTCTGGCAGCGATTCACCCTGGTCTTCAAGTCGAAGGCCAACAAGATGCTCGACAAGGCAGAGGACCCGCGCGAGACGCTGGACTACTCCTACGAGAAGCAGTTGGAGTTGCTGCAGAAGGTGCGTCGCGGGGTCGCCGACGTGGCGACCAGCCGCAAGCGGATCGAGCTGCAGATCGCCGGGCTGGACAAGCAGCTGAGCAAGCTGGACGACCAGGCGCGCGC